>WRGV01000147.1 GCA_009787035.1 Propionibacteriaceae bacterium
GGGCGTCGGCACGCGCCTGATCGATCCGATCGCGCTGCAGACCGGGCCCGAGCCAGCCGACCTGTCGGTCTTGACCGGCGTNCTGGCCGACACGGAATGGGTGCTGCACGCCGCCAGCCAGGATCTTCCGTGCCTGGTCGAGGTCGGCATGGTGCCGGGCAGGCTGTACGACACCGAGCTGGCCGGTCGGCTGCTCGGCTACCCGCGCGTCAGCCTGGGCACGCTGCTGGAGCGCGTGCTCGACATCCGGTTGCTCAAGGAGCACTCTGCGGCCGACTGGTCGATGCGCCCGCTGCCCGATGCGCTGCTGGCGTACGCCGCCTTGGACGTCGACTTCCTGATCGAGCTGCGCGACGCGATGGACGAGCGGCTGCGTGAGGTCGGCAAGGATGACTGGGCCCGCCAGGAGTTCGCGTGGTTGGCCGTGCAGGACTGGACGACGCCGACCGACGACCCGTCGCGCTGGCGACGCATGCACGGGCTCAGCCACATCCGGTCGCGGCGCGGCCTCGCGGTCGCCCACCAGCTGTGGCTCGCGCGCGACGCGATCGCCCGGGCCCGCGACCTTGCGCCCGGACGCGTCCTCAAGGACGCCGCGATCATCGAACTGGCCTGCCAGGTCGGACAGGTCAACCCGATCCGGATGGGCACCGTGGCCGGCTTCCACCGCCGGGTCGCTCGCCAGCAGGAGAACGACTGGCGTGCCGCCATCGACCGCGCCATGTCCGCCCCGGATCACAGGCTCCCGCCGTTGCGCATGCCGCGCACCGAACCGCCGCCGCCACGCACCTGGCAGCGCAGCCAGCCGGAGGCCTGGGACCGGTGGACGAGCATCCGTCCCCTCATCGTGAAACTGTCGGAACAGATCGACGTGCCCGCGGAGAACCTCATCCCGCCGCACGCGCTGCGCCGGCTCGCCTGGGAACCGCCCGCTCAGGTGGACGAAGGCAGCATCACCGCCATGCTGGAAGGCGCCGGAGCCAGGCCGTGGCAATGCGAACTGGTGACCCCGGTCATCGTCCCCGCCCTGACAGCGCTCCTCACTCGTGCGCCGGAGCGAACGACTGCTTGAGTTCGCGCTCGTAGCGCTCGTCGATCAGGAAGAACAGCTCGTCGTCGGCCTCGACCGCGCTGTCGCGATCGGGCGGCTGCGCCTGGCCGTCGCGCACGATCGCCACCAGCACCCCGTCACCCGGCAGCGTCAGGTCGCGCACGCGTTGCCCCACCACCGGGCTGTCCTTCGGCAGCGTCAGCTCGACCATGTTGGTCGTGCCGCGCTGGAACGTCAGCAGCCGCACGACATCGCCGACGCTCACGGCCTCCTCGACCAGCGCCGACATGATGCGCGGCGTGGACACCGCGACGTCCACGCCCCACTGCTCGTCGAACAGCCATTCGTTGCCCGGATGGTTGACGCGCGCCACCGTGCGCGGCACGCCGAACTCCGTCTTGGCCAACAGCGCGTGCACCAGGTTCGCCTTGTCGTCGCCGGTCGCCGCGACCGACACGTCACAGCTGGCCAGATCGGCCTCCACCAGCGACGCCAGCTCGCAACCGTCGGCCAACAGCCACTCGGCCTGCGGCACGGTGTCCGACTTGATGGCATGTGGATCCCGCTCGATCAGCAGCGTCTCATGCCCGTGCGCGATCAGCTCGCGGGCGATCGACCGCCCGACGTTGCCGGCGCCCATGATGGCGACTCGCATCCTGGTGCTCCTTCGTCTCGTGCCCGATCCGGGCCTATGCCTGCTCCGGGGCCGCTGCCAGGCGGGCCAGCGTCGCGGCGACGTCCTCGACCGACAGCGACAGGTACAGCACATCGCCGTCCTGCAACAGCACCGCATCGTCCGGAATGATGCCCTGGCCCAGCCGCAGCATCGTGACCGCCCGGCCGCGCGCGGCCTTCGCGATGGCCCCGATCGACATGCCGACCCAGCCGGGATGGAACCGCGGAGCCAGNACGACCGTCGCGCCGGACGGATCGCGCCACACCGGCTCGACGCTGGTCTTGACCAGTCGGCTCATGACTTGGACGGCCGCCCAGCGCACCGTCGCGATCGCCGGGATGCCCAGGCGCTCGTAGATCTCGGCGCGGCCATGGTCGTAGATGCGGGCCACCACGTTATCCAGGCCAAACTCTTCGCGCACCACGCGCGCGGCCAGAATGTTCGAGTTGTCACCGTTGGAGACGGCGGCGAAACCGTCCGCGTCTTTGATGCCCGCCTTGACCAGCACATCCCGGTCGAAGCCGACCCCCTTGACCGTCCGCCCCTGGAAATCCGGGCCGAGCCGACGGAAGGCATTCACGTCCACATCGATGACCGCGACGCTGTGCCCATGCTGTTCCAGGCCCAGTGCCAGCGTCGCGCCGACACGCCCGCATCCCATGATCACGATGTTCACGCCCGGCCGCCTCCTGTGTGTTGTCCCAACGACGCAACCCTACCCGAGAGCCGTTGGCGGGCGTCCATTCCCCGGCAATTACCCGCCAGATTCCCCGCCATTACGCAGGTGCGTCTAGGGTAGGGCCAGTGAGCCTGTTCGACGCCATGAAGCGGGTCGTGGTAGGCCGCAAGCTGGCAAGTGCCCAGCTCGGCCAGACGCTGCTGCCCAAGCGCATCGCGCTACCCGTGTTCGCCTCGGATGCCCTGTCGTCGGTGGCCTATGCCCCCGATGAGGTGCTTCTGACCTTGTCACTGGCCGGTTTGGCCGGCCTCGCCTTCTCCGTCCCCATCGGCATCGCCGTCGGGGTGGTCATGGTCATCGTCGTGCTGAGCTATCGGCAGACGGTGCACGCGTACCCGTCCGGAGGCGGCGACTACGAGGTGGTCACCACCAACCTCGGCCCTAGCTACGGCCTGATTGTGGCGTCCGCCCTGCTCGTCGACTACATCTTGACGGTGGCCGTGTCGGTGTCGTCCGGCGTCCAAAACGCCAAGGCCGTGTTCCCGGCGATCGGCAACCACGAGGGCGTGGTCGCAGCCATCGTCATCGTGCTCATCATGACGATCAACCTGCGCGGCGTGCGCGAATCCGGACGGATCTTCGCCGTGCCCGTCTACGGCTTCATGATCGGCGTCATCGGCATGACGGCATGGGGCCTGTTCCAGGTGTTCGTCCTGGGGCGTCACCTGGCCTCCCCGGCCGCCGAATACTCCATCGTGGGCACGGCCAAATACACCGGGGCGACCGGATTCCTGCTCATCGCGCTGCTGGCGCGGACCTTCTCGTCCGGCTGCGCAGCGCTGACCGGCGTCGAGGCGATCTCGAACGGCGTGCCCAACTTCCGCAAGCCCAAGAGCAAGAACGCGGCCACCACCCTCGCGCTGCTCGGCACGATCGCCGTCACGATGCTGCTGGGCATCATCACGCTAGCCCGGCTGTCGGGCACCAAGATGTTGGACGCCGCGGAGGGCGTGCACTTCGTCGACGCCGCAGGCAAGGTCGTCAACTACACCCCGCCCACCGTCATGGGTCAGATCTCGCAGGCCGTGTTCACCGGCTGGACGCGACCCGGCTTCTACTTCGTGATGGCCGTCACCGTCATCATCTTGTTCCTGGCCGCCAACACGGCGTTCAACGGCTTCCCGACGCTGGGATCGATCCTGGCCCGCGACGGCTACCTGCCGCGTCAGCTGCACACGCGCGGCGACCGCCTGGCGTTCAGCAACGGCATCATGACGCTGGCCGCGGCCGCCGTCATCTTGGTGCTGGTGTTCAACGCCTCGGTGACCGCGCTGATCCAGCTCTACGTCGTCGGCGTGTTCGTGTCGTTCACCCTGAGCCAGATCGGCATGGTGCACCACTGGACACAGCGCCTGGCCACCGAGACCGACGCGAAGGTGCGCAGCCACATGGTCCGCTCGCGCATCATCAACACCATCGGCCTGGTGTGCACCGGGCTCGTGCTGATCATCGTGCTGGTCAGCAAGTTCATCCACGGCGCATGGGCGTCGATCCTGGCCATGGTGATCATCTACATCACCATGCGGGGCATCCACCGCCACTACGACGCGGTGAGCCGCGAGACCAAGCTGGAGGGTCCGTCCGACAAGGCGCTGCCCAGCCGCGTCCACGCCGTCGTGCTGGTGTCGGACGTGAACCGTCCCACCGTCCGGGCGCTCGAATTCGCGCGCGCGACCCGGCCGGGCACGCTGCAGGCGGTCACCGTGGGCATCGAGGCCGAACAGTCCGAGCGGCTGATCGCCGAGTGGGATCACGAGGATCTGGACGTGCCACTCACCGTCATCGACTCGCCGTACCGGCAGGTGACGCAGCCGTTCCTCGACTACGTGCGCAAACTGTGCAGCGACAACCCGCGCGACATCGTGTCGGTGTATGTGCCGGAAGTGGTCGTGCGCCACTGGTGGGAGCAGTTCCTGCACAACCAGACCACGCTCGTGATCAAGACGCGGCTGACGTTCATGCCCGGCGTCATGGTCACCTCGGTGCCCTACCAGCTGGACGCTGCGCACGATCCCGATGAGGAGCGCTGGCGCGACATTGTGGCCGAGATCCGCAAGGAGCGGGCGCGCCAAGAGCACAACAATGGCTAGCACCGTCGTCGGGCCCGTGCGGGTCGGGGCGCCGGCGCACGGCGGGTCGTGCGTGGCGCGGATGGACGACGGCCGCGTGCTGTTCGTCCGGCACGCGATCCCCGGGGAACTCGTGCGGGTGCGCATTGTGGACGACACGCACGCGTCCTGGTGGTCGGGCGAGACGACCGAGGTGCTGGAAGCCAGCCCCGACCGTGTCGCGCCCCCCTGTCCCGTGGCCGGGCGGTGCGGCGGCTGCGACCTGCAGCATGTCGCGCTGCCGCGGCAGCGCGCGCTGAAGGCCGAGGTGGTGTCGGGGCTGCTCCGGCGGTTCGCCGGGCTGGACGTGCCGGTCACCGTCGAGGCGGTGCCGGGCGACCGCGAGGGGCTGGCCTGGCGCACGCGCATGCGGTACCTGGTCGCCGACGGGACGCTCGGGTTGCGCGCCTGGCACAGCAGCGCGTTCGTCCCCGTGCCGGCGCACGGGTGCCCGCTGGCGTGCGCGGCATCCCCTGGGCCTGCTTGGCTGGTGCACAGCGCCGCGGACGCGCCGGAGGTGGCCGTCGCCGTCGATGACGACGACCAGGTGGCCGTGTGGGCCGCGGGCGTCCGGCTGGCCGGACCGGAATCGTTGACGCAGCGGGTGGACGCGCGCACGTACCATCTGCGCGGGGACGGCTTCTGGCAGGTGCATCCCGGGGCAGCCGGTGCGCTGACCCGGGCGGTGCTGCAGGCGTTGGCGCCGGTCACGGGCGAGACGGCGTGGGATCTGTACTGCGGCGTCGGCCTCTTT
>WRGV01000148.1 GCA_009787035.1 Propionibacteriaceae bacterium
CACGACGCTGACCCGCCGGATCGACCGGTTCATGCCGCCTCACCCCCACCCGACGTCCGATTCTGGGACAACCGCGGGGCCAGTGCAGACAGGTCCTGCGTGGGAGCGTCGTCGCCGAGAATCTGGCTGGCCGATTGTCCCATTTCTGCGGCCGGCGGCCCCGCGACCAGCTGGGTCGCCTCGCCCTCCAGCTCGACGATGGGCGCCGGCGTCACCTCGACCACCGGGCGCCGCGCCTGGTCGCTGATGCGCAACATGACGGCCACAATGATCCAGTTCGCGAGCAGGCTCGACCCGCCCTGCGACATGAAAGGCGTTGTCAGACCCGTGAGCGGCAGCAGGCGCGTGACGCCGCCGATGATCGCGAACACCTGCAGCGCGATGATGAACGCCAGACCCGAGGCCAGCAGCTTGCCGAACCCGTCGCGCGCCGCCAGGCCGATGCGCAGGCCGCGCGCCACCAGGATGCCGTAGATCACGACGATCGCCATCAGCCCCACGATGCCCAGCTCCTCGCCCAGCGCGGCGGCGATGAAGTCCGAATTGGCCAGCGGGATCCGTCCGGGCGCACCGTTGCCCCACCCGCGCCCCAGCAGACCGCCCCACGCCATGCCGTACTGCGCCTCGATGATCTGCGCGTCGCGACTGGCGTGCGCGAACGGATGCAGCCAGGCCTCCACGCGCGTCTGCACGTGCCCGGCGTACGTGTACACGACCCAACACGCCGCCACGAACGCCACCAAGCCCAGCACCACCCAGCCGCCCTGGCCGGTCGCCAGGTACAGCATCATCACGAACAGGCCGAAGAACAGCAGCGACGTGCCCAGGTCGTTCTGGAACACCAACACCACGATGCTGGCCACGAACATCAACCCGATCGGGGCGAGATCGCGCAGCCGCGGCAGCGTCAGGCGTCCCACCGTGCGTCCGGCATGGCGCAGCATCTCGCGCCGGTCGGACAGGTACGACGCGAACGCCAGCGCCAGCACGATCTTGGCCACCTCGGCGGGCTGGAACGAGTACGAGCCCAGGTGGATCCAGATGCGCGAGCCGTTGATCTGCACGCCCAGGTGCGGGATCAGCGGCAGCAGCAGCAACCCCAGGCCGATCAGGAACAGGATGTACGGATACCGCTGCAACACCCGGTAGTCGCGCAGCCACACCAGCACCACGCCGAACGCCACCAGCGCGACGATCGTCCACGTGAACTGCGTGCGGGCGTTGTCGGCGGCCAGATACTGGTCGAGGCGGTAGATCATGTCCAGGCCCACGCCGTTCAGCAGCAGCACGCACGGCAGGATCACCGGGTCGGCGTACGGGGCCCGCAGCCGGACGACGATGTGCACCCCCACGCACAGCACCACCCAGACTGGCACCACCACCTGCCACCCGTCGGGCAGATGCCCCAGCCGCTGTTCGGCGACCGCGAAGTAGCCGCCGACGCCGACGACGGCCGCGATCAGGCAGGCGAACAGCTCGACGCCCCGGCGCCGCGGCATGCCCTCGGGCGGCGACGCGACCGGACCCCGCAGCGTCGTGGTCTCCACGTCACCGCCGGCCCAATCGCGCACCCGCGCGATCGAGCCCGTCAGGTCGCCGACCGGCGCCGTCACGAGCAGGCCTCAGGGTCGGACGCGATCGGTGCCGTCGGGATCGCCGACGGCGTCGGCGTGGGCGAGACGCTGGCGGTCGACACGACACCCGTGGGGACGGAACCCGACGGCGTCGGCGCGGCCGACTGCCGCATCCTCTGCTGAATACACACCTGCGCCTTCCCGGCCAGCTGAGACAAAACGCCCTGCGCCGCCCCCAGCGAGGTCGGACGGATCGCACCCGTGCGCACCTGGTCGGCGTAGTACGGCGGCAGATCCGTCAGGTTGGTCGCGCTGGTCGCCACCAGGTGGCCCAGCGGCACACCGACCACCACATCGGGAACACCCTGGTAGATGCCCACCGTGCCCCCGTTGGCGCCCAAGTAGTACTGCCGGTCGAGCCACGTACGCGTCCCGGCCAGCGCCGCCGCGATCACCAGCACCGCCACAATGACCCACGCCACCGGCATCAGCCAGCGCGGACGTCCCGACCCAGACGACGCCCGCGGGCGCGCCCCCACGCGATCGTCCGGCTCCGCGGCATCCTCGTCCCCCGCGTCGTCCATCCCCCCGGTGCGCCCGTGCCCGCGCAGATCGTCCGGCTCCTCGCCGTCCGCATCCCGCACGAGCGCGGCCGTCCCGCCCGACGACGGAATGTCCGGGATGCGCACCTGCGCCACCGCGCCGAGCGTCTGCGACGGCTTGGCGTCCAGCGCCTCGTCCTGCTCGCACACCTGCGCCAGCACCAGCGTGATGTTGTCGAAACCGCCGGCCCGGCGCGCCGCGGCCGCGAGCTTGCGCACCGCATCGCCCACCGTGCCCCCGCCCATCAGCCGCGCCAGCATCTCGGCGCCGACAAGGCCACACAGGCCGTCCGAACAGAACATGATGCGGTCGCCCAGCTCCAGGTCGACCGTCGCCAAATCGGCGCGCATGCCCGGCTGCCCGTTCAACACCTTCACCAGCAGCGAACGCTTCGGATGCGTCGCGGCCTCCTGCGGCGTCAGCTGGCCCTCGTCGATCAGCGACTGCACCCACGAATGGTCGTGCGTCAGCTGCGTCAGCTCCCCGCCGCGCAGCAGATAGCCGCGCGAATCGCCGATGTGCACCAGCCCCAGCTGCGTGCCGTCGAACAGCGCGCCGCAGACCGTCGTGCCCATGCCGTCCCACTCGGGGTTGTACGCGATCAGATCGGCCAGCTCGTCGTTCGCGGCGTCCATGGCGTCCGCGAGCACCTGCAGCATCGCCTCGCCCTCGTAGTGGCCATCGGCCGCCGCCAGCCTCGTGATCGCCACCGACGACGCCAGATCGCCGGCCGCCGCGCCGCCCATCCCATCGGCCACCACGATCAGCGTCGGGGACGCGTACGCCGAATCCTGGTTGTTCCGACGGACCAACCCGGTCTCCGAATGCGCCGACACCTTCAACGAGAACGTCATCGCTCAGGCCTCGATCTTGAGCTGAGTACGCCCGATGCGGATGATGTCGCCCTCGCCCACCCGTGTGGCCCGCGCGATGTGCACGCCGTTGATATAGGTGCCGTTGGTGCTGCCCGTGTCCGCGATGATCCAGCTCTGATCGTCACGGTACAGGCGCGCATGGTGGCTCGACGCGTAATCGTCCTCGATGTCCAGCGTGCAATCCCCGGCCCGGCCCAGCGTGATGTCGCCCGTCAGCGGCACCGAATCGCCCACGCCCGAACCCGCCACCACGACCAGCCGGGCCTGCTCGGCCTGCGCGCGTCCCCGCCGCTTCGGGTTCGGCGCCGCCTCGGCATCCTCGCCCTTGCCCGCCTTCGACCGCGCGAAAACATCCGTGCGGATGATGTTGCCGATCAGCAGCACGAACAGCCACAGGACGACGATGAACCCCACCTTCACCGCACTGAATGCAACATCACCCATGGCCGGTCACTCCCCCACGGGGGAATGGACCAGCATGCGCGTCGTGCCCATCTCGATGCGCGAGCCGTCGCCCAGCATCGCCTGCGCCACCTTGCGTCCGTCCACGATGACGCCGTTCGTCGACCCCAGATCGACCAACATGATGGACGTGCGCCCCTGCCCGTCCAGCGCCACGTCGATGCGCGCATGCAGCCGCGACACGCCCGGATCGTTGATGCGCAGATCGGCCTCCGAGCCGCGCCCGATCGTGAAACCCGGCGGCGTCAAAGGATGACGCACCCCGTTGACCTCCAGCACCAGCGGCGCCAGCTGCGCGCCGGACGTTTCGCTGCTCACCTCGTCCACACCAACCCCGGCCACGCCCGCGGCCACCTGGCTCGCCACGCGCAGCCGACCGGTCTGCAGCTGCTCGTCCACGAAATAGGCGATCGTGATCGGGCCGCAGAACACCGCGTCCCGCTCCGCCGCGTGCTCGCGCAGCGTCGGGATGATCTCGGCGTTCAGCGTGCGGGAGTACGGCGCCAGCCGGTCGTAATCGTGGCGCGACAACCACACCGTGAAATCGTTCGGCGCCAGGCGTTGGCTCTTGTCACGACCCAGTCGGCGCAGCTCAGAATCGATCTCGCGCTGCAGGCCCGACGCGATCTCCACCGGCTGCACATCGCCCCGAAAAGCGCGCGCGAACACCCCATTCACCGCAGACTCGAGCCGCCGCTCGATCCGGTCAACCAGGCTCACGCGCGATCCTCCTGCCGGTCATGCGGCGCGGTGCGGCCACCACGCCCAGAATTCCATGCTAGCGCGTGGAACCCACACCAGCCGGTTGATTGCCGGTGGCGCCGCCCGGCAAACCGCCGCGCGTCGTCGCTCAGATCGGCCCGTCCGCCAGTCCACGTCGTGTAGCGTGGACACCACTGCTGCCGGAGGAGACCCAGTCATGGCCAACGCAATCACGGTCGGTCGTGTGATCGCCGGGATGATCGTCATCTATCTCATCTTCGTCGCCGGACCCACGGTGGTCGAGTGGTGCGCCCTCGCCATCATCGTGGTCATCTTCCTGGACGCCGTGGACGGCTGGGTCGCCCGCGCCCGCCACGAGACCGGCCAATTCGGCGCCATCTTCGACATCGTCGGCGACCGCATCGTCGAGAACGCCCTGTGGATCGCCTTCGCCTGCCTCGGCATGATCCCCGCCTGGGTGCCCCTGCTCGTCATGGCCCGCGGATTCCTCGTGGACGGCCTGCGCTCGGCCGGCTACTCCGAGGGCATGACGCCCTTCGGCGAGCACAACATGATGCGCTCGAAGGTGACAACCTGGCTGACCGCCGGACGGTTCATGCGCGGACTCTTCGGCACCGCCAAAGTGCTCGCCTTCGCATTCCTCGCCGGACTGCGCGCCTACGAGCTGCCCGGCGGGCACGACACCGTCGTCGGATGGGCGTACCAGTGGGTCGCCGTCCGCGGCTTCGGGTGGTTCCTCGTCTGGGCCGCCGTCGTGCTCACCGTCGTCCGCGGCGTGCCCGTCGTCATCGACGCCATGGCGTATCTGCGGGAGCGAGACGCGCGCGAGCGCGCATCTGTGTAGGTCTCTCTCCGTAGGTGCGCTCCGGCTGCGGGGAATGCTCGTCACAGCACCGCTCCACGCGCCGGATCGCTTCGCGATCTTATCCGGCGCGCTTCGCTCGACGACCTCGCATCCCGGCGCTCCTTCGGACCGCTGCGGGCAGCTCGGCCGACGTGCTGTTCGTGAGCATTCCCCTTCGCCTGCGCGCACGGCTGGCTGGTTCCTGCCGGGCTCGCGCGCGTCTGTCACCTTTT
>WRGV01000149.1 GCA_009787035.1 Propionibacteriaceae bacterium
TCGGGTTGGTCGAAGCGCAGGACAGACATCGCGCGCTGCAGCGCCGTGGTGGTCTTGCCGCATCCGCGGGGTCCGGTGAGCATGATGGCGGACAACTCGGTCATGAGCGCGTCGAGCGCGCCGTCCACCAGTCGTGGGACATAGTTTCCGCTTGCCATGAGGCAGAATCCTCCTCTATTGCTAGTTTAGCAGAGTATCTAGTGCGTGTTTAGCAGAACGGCTAGTGCATGTTTAGCAGATACTTGCAGGCGTGTTGGGCGGACGCCTACAGGCGCTTGACGATGCCCGTGTACCCGGCGACCGCGATCGCCGCCATCGCCCACGCCATGATCTGCAGGATGTAGCTGATGATCGCCAGCGTCTGGCCCGGCGGCACGGATGTGTTGATCTGGCATCCATTGCTGGCGAACGATGCCAGCGGTACCGTCCACTCCAGCCCCATGCCGACCCGGTCGGCCACCGAACAGGGCGTCGCCGGTGCAGTGCTGGTCGGCGGATACGCCGCGATGGCCGTGGTGGTCTCCGTTCCGGGCCAGGTGTCCCTGGCGCTGCCCAGCCCCAGCGCGAACGTGACCCCGATGACGGCCACGAGGAATAGCCCAATCCATGCCCGCCAGGGCTGGTAGCCGTACCGGAAGAAGAAACTCGACAGTGGCAGCAGGATCGGGTGATCTCGCAGACGCCTGCGACGGTCATCCTGTTGGGCGATGAGTACGCGGGTTGCCTCCTGCGGATGTCCTGCATCCTTCCATGCGCAAGCGAGTTGCTGCCAGGGTTGTGGTGCGTACCGAACGGTCTGATGCGCTATAACTGTGGTCCAGTCGGGATTAGCCACAGAGTCTGACCGGAGGGTTGGGATGCCTGAGTAGGTGAGACCATCGACGTTGAGGCCTGGCACAGTCGTTGTCTGGCAATCCTGGTTGTAGCGAAACTGTCCGTTGACTTCTGCGCCGAGCAATACCAGGCTGCCGGCGGATCCTTCTGTTGAGGTGGTCGTGATCCAGGTCAGATGCCCTTCCTCGCACTGGAGCTGGCCGCCGATCTTCGCGTTAATCAGACGAACAACGCCGTGTACTCCCACGCCACTGAACACGCCTGCCAGCCGCAGATTATCGTCAGTCACTAGCCCGTCTGCGTTCAAGGCTGGGCCATCAGTGCCTGTAAAGGTGCCGTCGACGCAGGTCACTTCACCATGGATTCGGGCGCCGCGAAGCACCACCGCGCCCACTCCGGAACCGCTGAACTCGCCTGTCAAGTAGAGGTTGTTGCCGGTCTCCATGTTGTCACACCATAAGGCCGCCCCTGCGCCAGTGTTGATGCATACCCCAGCATCTGGTCCGTCCTGAGCAGGCCGGTCGATAGTGCTCTGATGTGGTGTTCCTAGACTAGGCGTCGGTAGCATCAGTCTCGTCTTTACAAGGTGATATGGATCCTTGGGTGGTCTCTTGAGACGTTGTGTGTGGCGGAAGGTCTGTCGGCTTGATTCGGGCAACCATCCACTGGGTGGACATCCTTGCCCAGGTCTCTGCGTCGAGCCGCGAGGAAACGCCGACGGACATGGCCATCCCGCCACCGTCGACGGATGTTGCGCCGCCGATCTTTGTCACAGACTGTGCCGCAAAGGGAGGGATCTGTTCGTTCTTTGCTCGTCTCTTCTTGTTCATGGTTGCTCCCTGCCAATCTGTGTCGGCCCGCAATAGAACTGGCCGCCAATGTGGGCGCCAGGAAAGCAAATGGTGCCGATTTCGCTGTCGCTGGTGAATCTCCCGGTCAATGACACGCCGCCGCCAGTCATCAGATTGTCTGCTGTCAGGGCGGGATTGCCAGAACTTTCGAACTGCCCGCCAATGCAGTCGAATCGGCCACCGATAACTGCCTGACGTAGGCAGACGAGTCCGCTCACATGGCAGTCCCACAAGAGCACGTCGTAGCTGATGTGCGTTTCAGTCAGATCGAGGGCGGGCCATGTAGCCGGTGACGACTCGTCAACGCTGTGATGCGCACCGGCCATGCAGTTTCGCAATGTCAGCGCTCCAAGCTCTGACCTGCTTGCATCAATGCCGTTCTCAAAAACGCAGGCGGTGAAGACAACAGGATGTTCGTAGGTCATGTCTGCCAGGTTGAGCAGATCCGTGAAGTGTGCGCGGCCTAGCCAAAGACCGTGTGGGCTTGTGGATGCGGCGCCAAGCACGGTACGCACGGAGGAGGCACTGATCACACCGTAGAGGCCATGGTGTGTCTTGACGTGACGACACTTGTGGGCATCGGCGATCTGGCCTTCGGCTACAGCATCGAGCATGAACTGTTCGACAGGGCTAGACCGAGGGGTCATACAGTCAGGTTAACAGCAGGTGCGTGCTGGTGCTGTCGGCATGGGCAGCTTGGCTGGATGGGATCATCAGTCGCTCTGGGGCTGCGATGCGCACTTCGAGCATAGGCCGGTCTCGACGACAGGGCAGATCTGGAGGCAACCCAGGCAGCGGTTTCCGCGATACATCTCAGCCGGAGGATTGTGCGCGGCAGACAACGGTTCGTCATCGGGAAACAGTGAAGCGCGGGCGGCAACGGTCAACGGATGGGCCCGTCCGAGGCGGACGTGAAGCTGGGCGACGGTACGCGCCGGCGTCCTGAACCGGTGCGTCATGAAGGTGAGTGCCTCCAGGTAGCCCTCCTGCGTTGCACGTATGGATAGGAAGAGGTCGGGGTTGACGGCGGCCACCCCGGCGGCCTCGAGGTCGGCCTGGCCAAAGTCGTCCACGTCTTCGGTGACGATGAACAGTGCGCCTGCGGCGACAGCGTCGGCAAGCACCTGGCGGTCCTTCGCTGAGGTAGTGGCAAACCGGCCGGCATCTACGCCGATTGGACTCAGTTCACCACTGGCCAAGGTGCGCACGGTAGTCGTACTCGTTTGTCCGGACCGGGTGTGGCGATTGGCTTCATCCTCCTCGTATTGGCTCCACGTGGCGCCGTAACCGCTGCGCGCTGCGGCGGCCATGATGAGCGTGCGCGTCACCGGCTTGGCCAGCACGTTGGCGTCCACAAGAACGGCAAAGCGGATGTGCTCTGGATCAGTCATCGTCGAACAGTTCTGCCTCGATGTCGTCAATCGAGGCATCGACCGCCTTACCGATGGAGTCTTCCCACAACCGACGGAACTCCGGGTACGGCACGTGGTGCCGATTGCCGACCTTGACCGACTGGATCGTGCCGTCGGCGATCCGTCGTGACACCGTCGAGCGCGACAGATTGAGGCCACGGGCGACCTCCTGAGGGGTCATCGTCTCGACGTCGGTGCTGATGACCACGGTCTTGCCTTCGTCTGACGCCTGGTGGACGAACTCGATGAGCGCCCGCTCCCACACTGCGGCAGTCGCGCTGCCGGAGCGTACCGCATCCGGTGCCAATGTCATCACAGGAGTGATCATGTCGAAAGCTTAGCATCTGCTGCACAGTGTGAGTCATCATCTGTGCATGTGCGTAGTGGGTGTGTGCCGGTGTTGTTGACGAGGGCGATCTGTCCGGCGCCGGTGGTCCATAGGAGGGTGCCGGGGCCTGCGGGGGTGGCCTGCCAGCCGGCGTGGGTTTTCCAGCGGTGGTAGCCGCGGGTTTGCGGGGCGAGGTTGTCGGCGCGGGTTTGGTTGGGGATGCCTTCTTGGTAGGCGATGATGTGGTCGAGGTCTTGGTGGCGGGATTCGACCGATGACCAGGGGGCTAGCGTGTAGGCGTCGCGGGCGATGACCTGTTCGCGGATCCGGTCGGGGATCTCGTAGGCATCGACCCCGACCGAACCGGCGCCGACGTGGACGACCTTGGTGACGCGGACGCTGCTGCCTGCGGTCAATGCCTTGACCTGGCCGATCAGGAGCGGGCCGATGCCTTCGATGCGGGCGACCTCGTCGGGGTTGTCGAGGCTGTCGGCGTGCACGTGGACGTACAGCTGTGTGCGCCGTTGCAGCGGGGTCTGGCGTTTGGCCTGTTCGATGACCTGGTCGGCGTCGGCCTGGCTGGCCGGGGCGGGGTCCATGCCGCGGGTGGTGTGCACGCCGATGAGCTGCACGGCGGCGGCCGGGTTGGCGAGGATGCCGAACGCGGCGGCGCGGCGCTGGTCGGGGTCACGCTGGTCACCCTGGGATGCCAGCGTGTCGGCGATCAGCTGGACGGTGGCTTCCATGAAGATCGCGTCGGCGCGGCTGGTTTTCGCGTACACCCAGCCGGTCATCGGGTCGGATGCGTCGCCGCCGGTGCGCACGTACCGCTCGCCCAGTTTCGCCTTCAGGCGGGCGTCCTTCGGGTCGGCCCTCATGACCTGCGCGGACGCGAGGCGGGACAGGCGCCGCGGCGGCAGCGTGCCCAGGGCGGGGCTGACGGCCGCGTCGACTTGGTGGTGCTGGTCGTGGTCGAGCCCGGTGCAGGCGTCGAGGACTTTGCGGGCCTGCCACAGCGGTGCCCGGACGGTTTCGTCGGTGACTTTGTCCCAGCAGTCGGGCAGGTCGTGCATGAGCCTGGCGACCGCGTCGATGAGCACCCGTGCCGACATCTCGGAGCTGTGGTTGGCGACCGCGATCTCGCCGATGAGGTCTTCGGCGAACATGTGTGCCCCCAGCCGGGTGGCGCGGTACCGGTCGGGGCGCTGGTGTTCGGGCAGGTCGTCCAGCACTTCGTAGGCGAGCACGGCTTTGCCGAGGGCGTCGTTGGTGCGGGCTTGCAGTTCGTCCAGTTCGGCGCGCAGCCAGACGTACTCGCGCAGCACCATGCGTGCGTCGTGCAACATCCCCTCAACGTCAAACATACGTTCGAGTATACACTGTCAGAGCCCAGGGCGCAACGTACTATGATGATGAACTGGGTGCAGAAATGTCCCACAACGAGCGGACACGGACCCGCCGACGGCGTCACCTCGTCGATCGGCCCTGCCGGCCCGCACATCGGCGCGGTGTCGTGGTGGCGGCATCTGCGGGACAATCCGCCTTGCAGGGCATCGAAAACGGCCAGATTCGGCAGAAATCCGCCTGCTGAGGGCCTGTTTGTCCTACGGTCGGCCCAGAGTCCGGTTCAGCCGTGACTCAGATCAAGGTTGGCCGCACCTCATCGCGGCTGACTACGCATCTGCGATGCCGTCGTTGCTCGCCGAATCCCACAGGACCGCATCGTCAGAGGCGTCCCACTCGGCGTAGGCGGCCTCCAGATCCTTCACCGCTGACGTGCCTTTGCGATCCCCGGACGCGATCGGCCGACAGCCGCGCCGCTGCTGGAAAAACCGCGCCAGCACGGCGGCGCAGTCGTCGGCCAGGATGCCGCCG
>WRGV01000150.1 GCA_009787035.1 Propionibacteriaceae bacterium
GGTGTCGATCACGACGGGCGGATCGGCGCGCATGAGCTCCAGGCGAGCCGGGGCCACCACCTGGTCGAAGCCGGCCTGGATCAGCTCGGCGGTCAGCGGATGGCCGGTCAGCGCCTCGACGGCGGCGACGGCCAGCGCGGCGTTGTGCGCCATGTGCTCCCCGTGCAGCGGCAGGAAAAGATCGCCGATCGGGCCCTCGCTAGCCTGGATGCGCAGCAGCTGGCCACCCGCACCGGGCTGGCGGTCGAGCAGCGCGAAGTCCACGCCTTCGGCGAGCAACTGCGCGCCCACGTCCAGGCAGCGCTGGACGATGACCTCGCCGGCGTCGGGATGCTGCACCGCCGAGACGGCGATGGCCCCGGGCTTGATGATGCCCGCCTTCTCGTGCGCGATCTGCCCGACGGTGTCGCCCAGGTACGCCATGTGGTCGAGATCCACCGGCGTCAGCACGGCCACCTGCGCATCGGCGACCGACGTGGCGTCCCACGTGCCGCCCATGCCGACCTCCATGACCATCGCGTCCACCGGGGCGTCCGCGAACGCGGCGTACGCCATGCCCGTCATCACCTCGAAGAACGTCATGGCGACGCCATCCAGACGCTGTGCGTCGACCAGCTCGACCAGCCCGCGGATCTCGTCCCACGTCTGATCGAACCGCTCGGGGGTGATCGGGTCGCCGTCGATGCTGATGCGCTCGGTGATGTCGACCAGGTGCGGGCTGGCGAACCGCCCGGTGCGCAGGCCGACCGCGCGCAGCAACGCATCGATCATGATGGCGGTGCTGCCCTTGCCGTTTGTGCCCGTTATCTGCACAACGGGGGCTGTATTCTGTGGATCGGCCATCAGGTCGCACAGGGCCTTGATGCGCGTCAGCGAGGGGGCGACGCGGTGTTCGGGCCAGCGGTGGATCAGATCGGCGACAATCTGGGCATGGGTGTCGGTAGGCATGATCCCTCCACACTAGTCGCGCCCTGCAAGAGGAACGACAAGGGCGTTCTGTGTGCACGCACACGCGATTCACACGCCGCGACCTGAGGAACTGGGTCCGACGCTCCGGTACCATGGGAGGGTGGAGAAGACAGTGCATCCCCGTTCGGCGACCGCCTGGCAAACGTGGGTGACCCTGGTGGCCCGCGTCATCATCGGCGCATCGCTGCTGTATGCCGGCCTGCTGAAGATCGGCAATCTTCCGAAGTCTGTCACCGCCGTGCGCGCCTACGAGCTGCCGTGGCCCGACTGGATGATCCACGCGATCGGCTACAGCCTGCCCATCATCGAGATCGTGCTCGGCGCCGCGCTGATCGTCGGCCTGTTCACGCGGTGGATGGCGGTGCTCGGCGCCCTGGCCATGATCGTCTACATCATCGGCATCGCCTCGGCGTGGGCGCGCGGCCTCGACATCGACTGCGGCTGCTTCACCCCGGGCGGCGCGCTGCCCCCGGGACAAGAACCCAAGTACCTGGAAGACATCCTGCGCGACATTGGCTTCCTGATCTGCGGCGTGTGGACGGTGCTGTTCCCGGACGGACGCTTCAGCGTCGACCGGTGGATCGCCGGCCCCGCACCCGACGACGACCCCGAGCCCGAACCCGCGTCCTGAAGCACGGCTTCGTCCCAGCACAACGCGACACACAGACAGGTAACGATGGCGAAGAACACCAAGGCGAACAACACCAACGGGCACATGAACCGGCGCGAGATCCTGCGCCAGCAGCAGGCGGCGCAGGCTCGCCGCAAGCGCACCATCACGGTGGTCTGCATCGCCCTGGCGGTCGTCGTCGTCATCGCCGCGGTGGCGCTCATCGTCACGCACGTGAATTCCGTGAACCACCAGAAGAACACGGCGGGCGCCGCGACCGCGCAGATCAAGCCGCCGGACCTGACGTCCGACGGGACGGCGATCATCGTCAACCCGGCAGCCAAGGACGCGGCGCTCACGATCGACGTCCACGAGGACTTCCAGTGCCCCATCTGCAAGTCGTTCGAGGACACGTTCGGCTCCGCCATGAACCAGATCATCGACAACAACCAGGCGCTCGTGCGCTACCACGTCCGCAGCTTCCTCGACATCAACGAGAACAACGACTGGTCGAACCTGGCCGCCCAGGGCGCGATGTGTGCGGACACCGTCGGCAAGTTCAAGCCGTACCACGACACGGTCTTCGCCAACCAGCCGGCCGTGGAGGGCACGGGCTACACCAACCAGGAACTGAGTACGACGTTCGCGCAGCAGGCGGGCATCACGGGCGACGACCTGACGAAGTTCCAGGCCTGCTACAACAACCACCAGACCTCGCAGGTCGTCTCGACCATGGAGTCGCTCAACATGAGCGCAGGAGTGCAGGGAACCCCCGCCTTCTTCGTCAATGGCAAGAGCATCGACCTGCAGACGCTGGCCGGCCTGAAGTCGAACGACGCGGCGACCTTGCTCGCGGCGTTCCAGAAGGCTGCCGGTCTGAGCTAGCATCGAATCGTCAGCCGCCTTCACCCGCGCCCCCGTCCAGCAGCTGACCCCACCACGTGACGCGAAGGAGTCGTCCAGATGGCCAAGAACAAGCCCCAGAGCGGCAAGGACGCCAAGCCGCAGATGACCAGCGCCCAGCGGCGCGCCAAACTGGAGGCCGCCAAGCGGTCGCAGGAGCGCTGGCAGCGGACCAAGCGCATCCTGATCGGTGTCGTGGTCGTGGTGGTCATCATCATCGTGGTCGCCGTCATCGCCGCTGTCGCCAACAACAAGCGGCAGTCTGACAACGCCAACGCCACGTCCGGCGCGACGGCCGCGCAGATCACGCCGCCGAACGCGACGACCATCTCCAACGGCACCCAGGCGATCATCGCCGACCCCGCCGCCAAGGACGCCCCGCTGACGCTCGACATCCACGCCGACTACCAGTGCCCCAACTGCAAGCACGCCGAGATGTCGCTGGGACAGGGCCTGTCGCAGCTGGAGTCGCAGAACCAGGTGCTGGTGCGCTACCACCTGCGCACGTTCCTGGACGGCAACCTCGGCAACACGTCCAGCAGCCAGGCCGCCATGGCCGCGACCTGTGCCGACACCGTCGGCAAGTTCCAGGCCATGAACGACGTCATCTTCGCCAACCAGCCCACCAACGAGGGCACCGGCTACACGACCGACCAGCTGCGCAACACGTTCGCCACGCAGGCGGGCATCAGCGGGGACGACCTGACCAAGTACCAGACGTGCTTCGACGACAAGGCCACATCGAACTTCGTGTCGACGATGGAACAGAGCAACCTGACCACGCCCGTCCCCGGCATCGACGACTACTCCACCGGCGTCCGGGGCACGCCCGCGTTCATCATCAACGGCAAGCAGCTCAACTGGACGGAAATCCCCACGGACGCCACGTCGATGCTCACCTACCTGGAGAAGATCGCCAACAGCTAGAGACGCCGGCCGGAGTCAGTTCGCTGGCCAGGGGTTGCGCCCCCAGAATCCGTCGGGCGCGAACAGGTCGCGCACCATGGGCTCCAGCAGCCCAAGCTCGGCCAGCGCGTCGAGGATCGTGTAGCGCGAGCGGATCAGTTGCGCTTGCAGATACGTCCGCTGCAGCCGGGCCGCATCGATCCCGATCTGGGACGGATGGTGCGGCGCGCCGACCATGGCGAGCCGGCGGACGACCTCGTCGGGCCCGATCAGCTGCTCGCGGCAACGCTGCTGCACCGACGGCCACCGCTCGACAAGGCGCTCGATGTGCGCCCGGTGCGCCGCGCCGGTGACCAGCTTCTGCCGCGACTGCGCGAGGGCGGCCGGACGGATGCGATCCGACAGCAACCGCTGGCAGCGCGCGACCAGCGCGTCGTCATCCCCGATCGTGGGAACGACCCGGTCCAGGTCGATGGTGCGCAGATCCAGGGCCAGACACGCTTGCCACAGCGCACACGAGGCGATCGTGCCGATGCCCACCTTGAAGCCGTGCGACAGCGGCGGATCCCAGGACAGTCCATGGCCCTCCATCTCCCACACGTGCGAGAACAGGTGCCCGGCACCCGAGGCCGGGCGTGACGACTGCGCCGCCTGCATGGCCAGGCCCGAGAGCAGGTTGGCCTGCGCCAACTCGGCGATGGCGTCGTGATCGCCGGCGGCGATCTGCTCCGGTCGGCCCAACGCCGCCCGCGAGGCCGGCTGTACCATGTCCCAGGCCTGCGACAGGATCGGCTCGACACCGACCTCTTCAGCGAGGATCCAGTCGGCCCCGGCGGGGATCTTCTCGATCAGATCGCCATAGCCGGTCGCCGTCAGCCGCGCCGGGGCGTCCGCCATCACCGTGGTGTCGGCGACCAGCGCCACCGGTGCCGGGCAGGGGTGGGTGATCTTGAACCCATCCTGCTCGATCGAGGCGCCGAAGGCAGTGTAACCGTCCACCGATGCGGCGGTGCACACCTCCAGATACGCGCGGCCCAGCTCGCCAGCGGCCAGCTTCACCAGATCGTTGAGCGTGCCCGACGCCACAGCCACCACGACCGCGTCCGGGTCTTGCTGCCAGCGCTGTTTGATCGTGACGGTGTTGTCGTAGCTGCAATACAGCGTCGGCTTGCCCGGGAACACGTACGGCTGCCCGGCCAACCCCACCCCGGCCGCGCGCAGCGAGGCGAGCACCTCGTCCCCCGCGGCCGCGTAGGTGTTCTGGTCGGCGACCAGCAGCGCGCTCGCACCGGGGAACTGGTGGGCGAACAGCTCGCCCGTGCTGCGCACCGCCCCCGGCCCGAAGACGATGGCGTGTGTCTGCGTGGCGGCGGCCACCGCTTGTGCGAGCACATCGGCGGACATGGGGTTGTTCATGGCAGGGATCCTCCTGGGTTGGGTTCTGATGCGGTGGTGTTCAGTTGCTGAAGGCGGCGTTGACCAGGTCGGCGATCTGTGCGGGATCGTCGCTGGCGGCCAACCGGGCCAGAAAGGTCTGGTCCTGGATGCTGCGGACGATCCGCGGGAGGATCGTGACGTGATCCTGAGACCGGGACAAGGCGAGTAGAAAGACCGTCGAGACCGCGATCGTGGCGTCGTCCGGCCCGCCCATCGACCGGAAGCCGACCGGTTCTGCCAGCGTCAGCACGCAGATGGTGTCGGCGATCACGTGTTCGGCGTCGGTATGCGGGATGGCCACTCCCCCCGGCACCGGCAGGCCGGTCGGATAGGCCTGCTCGCGCGCGGTCAGTGCCGCGACGAAGCTGGGGCGTACCCGGCCGGCGTCCGCGAGATCCCCGCCCACACGGGCGAAGATCGTCGCGGCGTCCGGCACCAACAGGNGGGGATAGACG
>WRGV01000151.1 GCA_009787035.1 Propionibacteriaceae bacterium
GCGTGAAGCCGCGCGCCTTCTGCAACACCCCGTTGTTCCGCTCGGCGCGCAGCCGGGCCAGCTGCGTACGCCGTGCCAGGGCGTCGATCCGGAGTGGTTTTTCGCCGGGGTGCCCGAGGTGATCGAGGACGCCAAGCGCGTCTGCCAGCCCTGCCCGGCCCGCGGCGCCTGTCTGCGAGGCGCGCTCAAGCGGCGCGAGCCGCACGGCGTCTGGGGCGGCGAGCTGTTCCAGGGCGGCGTCGTCATCCCGCGCAAGCGGCCCAGGGGGCGACCCCGCAAGGACGCGGCTGTCACCGTGGACGGCGCGCTGGAGCTGGCCGCCTGAGGGACGCGGCGGGGCGGCATCTGTCGCAGATTCGTGCAGATTGCCCTGTGGATAACTCGGCATCGGTCTCCCAAACGCTGTCAAAATGTGCATGAATAGATGTGCCCCCGTTCGTGCGAGTTATCCCCGTCCCGTGCGGCGACCCCTCGTCCGTCGTCCATTCAGGAAGGAAACCTCCTCATGACCCCCAGCCCAGGCGCCCGTCCGTCACGGCGCATCCGTGTGTTGGCCGCAGTCGTGGCTGTGTGTGCTGTCGCCGTGCTGGCAAGCGGTTGCGGCACGCGTCCTAGCGACAGCGCGTTCACCGGTCCGACCGTCTTCTTGCCCGTGTTGTCCCCTTCCCCGGCCAGCAGTCCCACAGGCCCGGACTACCAGACCGACGTCCCCACCGCCAGCCCCAAGCTCTACCAGCAGGCCCTCGACGTGTACAACATCTTCTTCGCCCAGAACTCCGCGGTTCAGCAGGACGGCGGTGCAGAGCAACTGCCTCCTCAGCTGACGGCGGTGCTGTCCGGCAGTGCCTTGACAAAGATCACGCAGATCGCAAAGAGCGCGGAGCAGCACGGATTCCACTGGGACGGCACCCCCAGCTTCGAAATGGTCAAGGTGGCCCAGCTGTTCACGGACGTGCCCAGAGGGACGGCTATCGCCCTCCAGGCCTGTGAAGTGACTGCCGGAGCCAGGTTGCTGGACAACACCGGCGCGCAGCTTCTTGATGGAAGCCCTGTCATGGTGATGTACCGCTACTTCATGCGCTACAACAACCAGCACAACCTCGTCATCGTTGACCTCACCGGCGGAACTGAAAGGCTCTCGACATGCCCCATCCACTGAAGTTGCTGATCACAAGCACTCTGCTGGTGCCGGTGTTGATCCTGCCCACAGCAAGCTGGGCTCGCGCGGACGCCAATGGCACCAATCAATCAGGCGGTTCCAGTCAGGACACAGCGGGCTTCGCGGGAGTCCTGTCCGACAATGGCGAATACACCGTCAACGGGCACAAGGCTGCGCAAGACTCGAGTGGGACACAGACCGGATTCGGCAAAGCGGCAGGTCAGGCACCACACGCAAGCGCAAATCCGTTCTACAACCCGGCTGACTGCGGCCTGTTCCAGTCGGGCGATGAGCAGCACTGCGAGTGCATCACGGCGGCGAACACGCCGCTCATCGTGGACTATGGGGTGTGCGAGGCCCAGCCGACGACACCAGGTCAGCCGAAGCCGCCGTCGCAGGCGGCCGTGTTGTCGGCTGTGCTGGAGGCGTCGGCGACGTTGAAGTTGCCGGATGGTGTGCCGGTGGTGTCTCCGGATCCGGCGAACAATGAGTGGAACATGATCCCGATCGGGTATCCGATCTGGCTGACCACCACCGCGCCCCAGGAGACGTCGGTGTCGGCGACACAAGACGGCATCACCATCACGATCACCGCCACGAGGGGTGAGACGGCCTTCAACTCCGGGGAGTCACCGGGGAAGGTGATCCCGTACGTGTACTGCTGGTCGATGAGCCAGCGGAAGGTGCACGAGTACCCGCCCAACAAGAAGTCCCCGGACTGCGGGTATGTGTACAAGAACATGGGCACGTACACCATCACGGCCACCACGACGTGGCATCTGTCGTGGTCGGCGGCGGGCTATTCGGGCACGCTGGATGCGAAGCGGACGGCGCAGGCTGCGAAGCCGCTGGTGGTCGGGCAGTTGAAGTCGCGGGTCGTGTCGGTGGGCATCCCGACCGGGGGCCTCGGCTGAGAGCGTCGGTGGTGCTCATTGGCGTATGGGTGGGAGTCGGTGGGTGCCTGTTTGGTCGGTGATGGCTTGTTGTCCTGCGGCGGTGGTCCACAGGTGTGCTTTCGGGTAGAGGATGTCGATGTGGAATCCGGCGTGGGTTTTGGCTCGGTGCCAGCCGCGGGTTTCGGGGATCAGGTTGGAGGGGCGGGTCTGGCGTGTCTGGCCGAGCAGCCAGGGTTTGATGTGGTCTTTGTCCTGGCGGCGGGCTTCCTGGGATCCCCACGGGACCTGCACGTAGGGGTGGGACATGAGCACGTGCTCACTGATCTGCTCGGGGATCTCGTACCGGTCGGTGCTGATGTCTTGGGCCAGGTTGATGACTTGGGTGGCCCGGATGGCGGAGCCGCCGGTGAGGTGGTGGAGCTGGTCGAGGAGGACGGGGCCCAAGCCTTCGACGCGGGCGATCTCGTCGGGGTTGTCGAGGCTGTCTTGGTACACGTGCACGTACAGCTGCGTGCGCGGGGCCAGGGCTTTCGCGACCGCGTCGGCGGCGGCCAGCAGCTGCCGGGCGTCGGCTTCGGTCCTGGGGGCGCCGTCCCAGCTGGTGTGGATGCCCAACAGTTGGACGGCCCGTCCTGGGTTGGCGAGCATGCCGAGTGCGGTGGCGCGGCGCTTGTCGAGGCTGGTGGTGGGTTCTAGTTTCCCGGACAGGAGGCGCAGCGTGTCCTCGACCAGGAGCGCGTCGCGGGTGTCGAGGCGGGCCAGCAGCCACGAGGACTGCTCGTCGGCCGTGTCGGGGGTGATGCGCACGAATCTGTCTTGCGCCGAATGTGCGGCGTGTTTGCGGGCCCCGTCCGGGTCGGCGCGTTTCACGGCGGCTGACACCCGCCGGGATAGGCGTCCCCACTGTGCACAGCCCAGCCCGGTGCTGACGGCGGCGTCCACTTTGGCGGTCTGTTGTTTGTTCAGCGTGGCGCATTTGCCGGCGATGGCCCGGGCCTGCCACAGGGGCGCGCACACGTGCGGATCGACAACTTTGGCCCAGCATTGCGGCATGCGGTGGGTCAGTGTGGTGACCTGGGCGACCATGACGCGGGCCTGGAACGGGCTGCACCTGTTCGCCGCCGCGACCTCCTCGTCCACATCCTCCCAATAGGCGATCCCGCCCATCATTGCCGGGTTCAGCTGGTCGGCGCCGTCGGGCACCGGCAAGGACTTGGGCCACTCGTACCAGTGCAGCGCCTCCGCCAGCTCGGCGGCGGCCTGGGCCTCCAGCTTGTCGATGCGGGCGCGCGTGTCTGCGTATCGGCGCATCGCCTTGTGGGCGAGCTTGCGCCGCCACACCACCTCCGCACTGTCGAACATACAATCGATACTACCAGACCATAACCTCAACCACAAGCACTCACGTCCAACATTTGGACACCGGTGGACGACCCCAGCCACCCGCCAACAAGCCCGTCCGTGTTGTCGGTGGTGCCACGCCTGACACGATACCGGCCCCCACCGACACAACCCGGACCGCCGCCCAGTGCAGGACTCGTCCAGATTGCCCTGTGGATAACTCGGCATCGGTCTCCCAAACGCTGTCAAAATGTGCATGAATAGATGTGCCCCCGTTTGCGCGAGTTATCCCCGTCCCGTGCGGCGACCCCTCGTCCGTCGTCCATTCAGGAAGGAAACCTCCTCATGACCCCCAGCCCAGGCGCCCGTCTGCCACGGCGCATCCTGTTGGCCGCAGTCGTGGCCGTGTGTGCTGTCGCCGTGGTGGCAAGCGGTTGCAGCACGCGTCCTAGCGACACCGGGTTCACCGGCCCGACCGTCTTCTTGCCCGTGTTGTCCCCGTCCGCGGCCAGCAGCTCCACAGGCCCGGACTACCAGACCGCCGTCCCCACCGCCAGCCCCAAGCTGTACCAGCAGGCGCATGACGTCTACATGCAGTTCTTCACGTACGACGCCGCCCTTCAACAGGATGGGGGCGCCGACCAGTTGCCGCCTCAGCTGACGGCGGTGCTGGCCGGGGACGCGTTGAAGACGGAAACCGCGATCCACAAGGCTGCCAAGGCCAATGGGTTCCACTGGGTTGGTGGTGTTCCCAAGATCTGGACGGTCAAGGTGGCGCAGTTGTTCGACGAGGTACCACGCGGCACAGTCATTGCCCTTCAAGCCTGCGAGGAGTCCAGTGGCGCGCAACTGTTCCGGGGGGACGGAACGCAGCTGTCGGATGGAAGGCCGACGATCGTCGTGTATCACTATTTCCTGAAGTATGACGACCAACACCAGCTGGTCATCGACAACATCACGGGCGGCGGCGAGGCGGTGGACGCATGTCCGTTCTGAGTAGACGATCAGTTGCCGCAGGCAGTCTGATCACAGCGGTTGCTTTGTGTACGGCGGTGCCGGCGTATGCAGCGCCGGACGACGACGCGAACGATCAGGGCCAAACGCGGTATGTGACGACAACTACCGCCAACGGGGCCACAGTGGATGTTGTCGTGATCAATGTGGGAACAGGCATCGTGTCAGGCTCGGGCAAAGCCGGCGATAAGCTGGCGAAGCCGCAGCCTTCGTCCCAGACTCCTTTTCCGGCCAGTTGCGGGTTGTTCGACGTGGGAGGCGTGCAGCATTGCCAGTGCGTGACGCCTGACAACAACGCCCTTGTTGCTGACTACGGCGTGTGCGAGTCGCAGCCGGTGACGCCGGGCAAGCCGCAGCCACCGGCGGAGGNGTCGGTGTTGGCTGCAGTCAAGGAGGCGTCGGCGACACTGAAGCTTCCGGATGGGGTGCCGGTGGTGTCTCCGGATCCGGCGAACAACGAGTGGAACATGATCCCGATCGGGTATCCGATCTGGCTGACCACGACCGCGCCGGAGAAGACGTCGGTGTCGGCGACGCAGGATGGCATCCCGATCACGATCACGGCGACCAGGGGTGAGACGGCCTTCAATTCGGGGGAGTCACCGGGGAAGGTGATTCCGTACGTGTACTGCTGGTCGATGACGCAGCGTAAGGTGCACGAGTACCCGCCGAACAGGAAGTCCCCGGATTGCGGCTACGTGTACAAGAACATGGGCACGTACACGATCACCGCCACCACCAGCTGGCATCTGGCCTGGTCGGCGGCCGGCTACACGGGCACGCTGGACACCACAAGGATGGCCGAGGCTGCCAAGCCGCTGGTGATCGGGCAGTTGAAGTCACGCATCGTGGCGGTGGGCACCCCGCCCG
>WRGV01000152.1 GCA_009787035.1 Propionibacteriaceae bacterium
GGGCATGCCCCCAAGCCCGACCCGGCGCTGCTCGGCGAGCTGATCTCGATGGTGGCCGCCGGCAACGGGAAATACGATCTGGGCCTGGCCAACGACGAGGATGCCGACCGCATCGGCGTGCTCGACGAGACCGGGCGCTACATCTCGACCAACCAGCTGCTCGTGGTGCTGTATTGGTACCTGCACGAGATCCGCGGGCTGCGCGGCGGCGTCGTCCGCAACCTGTCGACCACGCACCTGCTCGACCGGCTGGCCGTCCACTTCGGCGAGGCGCACCGCGAGGTGCCCGTCGGCTTCAAGTACATCACCGCGGGCATGGAAGAGATCGGCGCCCTGGTCGGCGGCGAATCGTCCGGCGGCCTCACCATGCGCGGCTACCTGCTGGGCAAGGACGGCATCTTCGCGTGCGCTCTGGTCTGCGAGATGCTCGCGCGCACCGGCAAGCCGCTGTCGCAGCTTCTGGACGAGGTGCTCGCGATCACCGGGCGGCTGGAACAGCTGGAAACGTCCGTGCCCGCCACCCCCGCGATGCGCGTCGAGGTGCCCCGCCGCATCGCCCAGGCGACGCCCACGCAGATCGACGGCGTGGCCGTGACCGACGTCTCGACCATGGACGGCATCAAGCTGCGCCTGGCCGACGAATCCTGGGTGCTGCTGCGCTTCTCGGGCACCGAGCCCGTGCTGCGCATGGTCGCCGAGGCCCCCACCGTCGAGCAGGCCCAGCGGCTGCTCGACTGGGTCGCCCGTTTCGCCATCGAATAGACCGCGTCACGCTGGCGGCGGACAACCGCCCGCAGCACCTGCTCGCGAGCGTAACGTATGGCTCGCGTTTGTGACGGAGGTACTGGAGACGATGGCAGGACGTCCTGTTCCCGGCGGGTCGTCTCGACGGGCGGCGTGGCGCGCACAGCAGCGCGAAGCGCTTAGGGCTGCCGGACTGGGGGTCCGGGAGCCGACGTCAGCATGCTCACCGACGCAGCGCATCACACAACGACGATCCACGCAAGCCCCTCGCAGCCATGCGCGCGCTGCGGCGGCGCCGCGTCGTCCGTCCCGGTTCATCCCGGCCCGCCTGCGCGGACTGCCCCGCGACGCGTACGTCCTGCTGGGCGCACGGGGCGCGTCCAACCTGCTGGAAACCATGCTCACCGTCACGCTGATCCTGCGCGTGCAGGCGTCGGGGTCGGGGCCGATGGCGAATGCCTGGCTGATGATCGCGCTGGCCGTCCCCGCCGTGGCGACCATGCGCTGGGCCGGACGGGTCGCCGACCGCGTCGATTCGCGGCTGATCCTGGTGACGGCGCTGACGGTCGAGATCGTCGCATGCGCGACGCTGGCGACGCCTGCGGCCGTGCGTCCGGGCTGGGTGCTGTACGGCGCGGCCGTGGTGTTCCAGATCGGCTACTGCTTCGCGGCGCCGGTCTGGATGACGCTCGTGCCGACCATCGTCGGCGAGGCCCGCGTGCAGCAGATGGCCGGGGCGCAGATGCTGGTGTCCAGCCTGGCCGTGCCCATCGGGACGGCGCTGGCCGGCGTGCTCGTCGAGGCGGTGGGCACGCAGAAGGTGCCGCTGGTGTCGGCGGGCGTGCTCGTGGTGGTCATCGTGTTGGCGTTCGCGATTCGGGCGCGCCGCCACGCCGCTGACACCGAGGCGCCGGCGGCTGCACCCGGCGGCTTCACGCTCATTCGGGGCGACCGCGTGCTGGTGCCCGTGCTCGTCGGCATGCTGGTGGTGTCGCTGGTCGTCCAGGGCATCAACGTCGTCGAGGTGTANCTGGTGCGCGGCGTGCTGCACGCCTCGCCCGCGCAGTTCGGCCTGACCGGCATCTTCGCGGCCATCGGGACGTTCGTGGCCTCGTTCCTCGTGGCGCGCCTGCTCGACGACCGGCAGCGGGTCTGGGGCATCACGATCGGCCTGGGCGGATGCGGCCTGGCCTGCGCCGCCATCGGCGCCGCGGGCAACCTGTGGATCTACTTCGCCCTGCTCGCCGTGCTCGGCTTCGCCAACTCGGTGGCCAACGGGGCCATGGGCCCGCTGTTCCTGCTGCGCACGCCGGACGCGCAACGCGGCCAGGTCATGGCGATGCTCAACGGGCTGCTGTCGGCGGTCGCCGTCATCGCCCTGCTGATCGGCGGACTGGTGGGCGTGTGGCTCGGGCCGCGCATGACGTTCGTCGTCGCGGGCGCCCTCGTGGTGCCGACCTGCCTGATCATGGGCGCCTTCGCGATCCCGGCCGTGCGGGCCCTGCCCCGCATGCGCACCGCGCCCGCCGCACCGGCGCGGGTGCTGGCGACCGCGGACGGCCTGCGCTGACCGGTTCGGCCGCGCACATCACGATTCGGTAACGATTCGGGACGACCCCTTGACGCCCTGTTTGTTTGTTAGCCAAACTAACAGATGTGACACGAGCCGATGCTGCCTCACCGAAGCCAGCCGACGCAGCCATCCTGGTGGGCCCGCCCAGCCAGGCGGCTAGCCGACGCAGCCAGGACGCACGATCGTCCAACCTTGCGCTCGTGCTGCGCACCGTCTACCACAATCCGGGGGTGACCAGGGCAGAGATCGCCCGGCGCACCGGACTGACCCGCGTCACCATCTCCGAGCTCGTCGCCAAGCTGACCGACGACGCCCTGCTGGGCGAAACCGGCATCGCCGAACAGGCCCGCCCCGGCAAGAAGGCGTTCGGCCTGGCCGTGCGCGACGACACCACCGACATCGTCGCGCTCGACCTGTCCGGGTCGCAGCGCATCCGCGGCGGCGTCTACTCGCTGTCCGGGCACCAGCGGTACAGCGCCGAGCGCGAGATCGGCGGCGCCACCGGCGCCGACGCCGTCGAGCTGATCGCCGGGCTCGTCGGCGACCTCATCGCCGCATGCCGGCATCGGCTGCTCGGCGTGGGCGTCGGCACACCCGGCACCGTCGATCCGTCCGGACGCGTGCTCATCTCGCGCAGCTTCGGCTGGCACGACCTCGACCTGCCCGGCCAGCTCAGCGCCCGCACCGGCACCGACGTGCAGGTCATGAACGATGCCAACACCGCCGTGCTCGCCGAGCAGATGTTCGCCGGCGGGCCGGCCACGCTGCTGCGCGTGCAGATCGCGCTCGGCGTCGGCGCCGGACTGCTCATCGACGGCCAGGTCATGATCGGCCAGTCGGCCGCCGCCGGCGAAATCGGCCACCTCGTCGTCCAGCACAACGGCGCGCCATGCCTGTGCGGCAAGCACGGATGCCTGGAAACCTGGGCGTCCACCCCCGCGCTGGCCCGGCGCATCCAGGCCGAACCCGCCCGCCGTGACGAGATCCTCGCCGAGGGCGGCCGCCGCCTCGGCATGGCGCTGGTGCCCGTGCTCGCGATGCTCGACATCGACGACGTCGTGCTCGGCGGCGAAGGCGACCTGGTCACCGGCCCGTTCGCCCAGGCCGCCGAGCAGCTCATCAACGAGCGGCTGCGCTCCGAGTTCCGCGACGCCGTGACGCTGCGGTCGTCCGTCCTCGGCGCGGATGCCACGCTGCTCGGCGCCGTCGCGCTCGTCCTGCGCACGTCGCTGGGCCTGTGCTGATCCCCTGACAACGCCACACCACAACAAACACCACAGAAAGGAAACCCCAATGAAGAGATCCCCTCTGGCAGCGGCGGCACTGGCCCTGGCGGCCATGCTCGCCCTGTCGGCCTGCAGCTCGAACAGCACCGGCTCCGGCGCGACCACGACCCCCTCACCCGTCAACCTGCGGGTCTGGCTGGTCGGCACCGACACGCCACAGACCGCACGTGACTACCTGAAACAAACCTTCGAGGCGCAGAATCCGGGCAACACGCTGACCATCGAAGAGCAGTCGTGGACGGGCCTGGTCGACAAGTACACGACATCGCTGTCGGGCTCCGACACCCCCGATGTCGTCGAGATCGGCAACACGCAGGCGCCCACGTTCACCTCCGCCGGCTTCTTCACCGATCTGACCAGCAAATACCAGGAGCTGGGCGGGGACGACCTGCTGCCCGGCTTCGTCGCCATCGGCACGTACGACGGCAAGTTCTACGCAGCGCCCTACTACTCGGGCGCGCGGGTCGTGACGTACACGACCCAGATCGTCAAGGGCACCGTCCCCACGACGTGGGACGAATACCTCGCCGACGCCAAGACCAACACGACCGGCACGGTCTCGGGCCTGTACCTGCGCGGCAAGGACTGGCGCGACGGCATCACGTTCGTCTGGGCCAACGGCGGCGACATCGCCACCCAGGGCTCGGACGGCAAGTGGACGGCCACGCTGGCCTCGGACGCCTCGGTCAAGGGGCTGACGCAGTGGCAGCAGCTGTTCACCGGCAAGGTGTCGCAGGCCGCGACCGATCAGGTCGAATCCGACCTGCAGATCCCGTTCTGTGCCGGGCAGGTCGCGTTCCTGCCGGCCCCGAGCTGGGTCTCCGGCTCCATCTCGGCCGCCGAGAACGCCCAGACGCCCGGGTGCGCCTCGACGTTCGGCAAGCCGGACGACCTGCACCAGTTCGCCATCCCGGGCGCCACCGCCGGGACGTTCGCGCCCGTGCTGGCCGGCGGCTCGAACGTGGCCATCCCGGCCAAGTCGACGCACCAAGACCTCGCCTACAAGGCGCTGCAGATCATGCTGAGCGACGGCTACCAGAAGATCCTCGCCGGGGCGGGCATGGTGCCCGCGCGCGTGTCGCAGGCGCAGTTCATGCCCGCCAACGAGTACAGCAAAGCGGCGTCCAACGCCGCGTCCGCCGCCAAGCTCACCCCGGCCTCGCCCCACTGGGCCGACGTCGAATCGGCCAACATCATGGAGGACGGCTTCTCCAAGATCGCCCAGGGCCAAGACGTCGCCACCGTCGCCGCCGACATGGACTCGAAGATCGACGCGATCCTGAACGGATAGCACACACCCCGACGACCGACCAGGAGATCACGCATGGCGCAGGGCACCAGCACGTTGCGGCGGAAGCGGTTCAGCGTTACGCCNCTCGTCTTGCTCATGCCTGCCCTGATCTTCCTGGTCGGTCTGTCGGGCTACCCGATCGTGCGGCTGTTCATCAACAGCTTCCAGACGTACGGACGGGCCCAGCTCATGGGGGCCCCGGCGCCGTGGGTGGGATGGCGCAACTACGTCTCGATCCTGACGTCGTCCTCGTTCCTGCAGGTGGCGCTGCGCTCGTTCCTGTTCATGGTGGTCGCGGTGACGCTGACGATCGTGCTGGGCACGCTGATCTCGATCCTGATGACCAAACTGCCGCGCTTCTTCCGCCTGCTGACC
>WRGV01000153.1 GCA_009787035.1 Propionibacteriaceae bacterium
CGGAAGACCTCGACCCCCATCACAACCCCGACACGCCGACCGCATCGCCGTCAACCCCTACACTCTCGATTCGGAAGAGCCTCTTTGCCGCTCACCCGCTGTCGCATCGCTGAAGGCACGGAGGACATCTCGGAAATCAGTGCCTGTAAATTGATTCTAGTATTCTCCCGCATAATTATGGCAGCGCTCGAGCGGAGATACGGTGCGTGCAGACAACCGAACGAGCCGCCGTCAGTGCGATGACGAGGGAGCATTCGCCCCATTGTGCATCACCAGGTCGGGTCGAGCAGGAAATCGGGGATCCGGACGTTGCGAATGCCGGCTTGCGTGCCCCCGGCCAGGTCGTCCATCGTAACAACGAACTTGGGGAACGAGTCGGCGATGCCGAACAGCGGGGCATACTCCCGGCTGCGGGTCGCCGGATCGAGGATGCTGGTCGCCACCTGCACGTAGATGCGCTCGTCGCGGCGCTGGCCCACGAAGTCCACCTCGGTATCGCCGAGCTTGCCGATCGACACCTCGTAACCGCGCACCCGAAGCTCGGCCTGCACGATGTTCTCCAGCAGGCCGGGCAGTCGGCCGGTCGAGAACCCCAACAGGGCATTGACAAGGCCATGGTCACCCACGTAGTACTTCTCCCGCATGGCCAACTGGGCGTGGCCGCGCAGGTCGAACCGTGCCACCCGGCGCAGGAGGAACGCGTCGCACAGCGCCGCAAGATACTCGGCGACCGTGTCGTGCCCGGCCTTGCGCGACTGGGACTTCAGGAAGTCGGACACCCGCCGTGCCGAGAAGATGTTGCCCACATTGTCGAGGGCGTACGCCGCCACGCGCTCGAACAGGTCGGCCGATCGGATCTGCCGCCGCGTCAGCACGTCACGGATCAGGGCCGAGGCGTAGATGTCCGACATGATCTGTCGGGCCTGCTGGTCCGAGTAGTCGGCCGCGAACAGTCCGGCAGACCACCGCGGACCAGGTAGCGCCGGAAGCGTCCATCCCTGTCGGATGGGCCCTGGCCGGTCTGGTCGCAGAAACTCACGTACTCGCCGAAGCTCAGCGGAGCGACCTCGACGCTGACACACCTGCCCGCGATGTAGGTCGCCAGTTCGGACGAGAGCAGCCCGGAGTTTGAGCCTGTCAGGTAGCCGCCACAGACGAACGTGGGCGGCGGGACCCTCCAGAACCGCCACCCACGCACGTCCTCGAATGGTTACGCAGCCTCCTCCGGCAGGGTGGCCAGGTAGGCGTCGCGGCGCTTGCCCGGGATCCAGCCAGTGTCGACGACGCGGCGCTGGTAGATGGACGCGCCGACGACCAGCACGGCGCACAGCACGATCGCCAAGATGGTGCCCAGCACCTCGCCTCCGTGGTAGCCCAGGCCGAGCAGCGAGCCGAGCCAGCAGAAGTCCGAATCGCCGAACGTGCTGTTCTTGAAGCCCATCGCATCGAAGATGACGAACAGGAAGGCCGGCAGGATGGTGATCAGGATGCCGTTGATGAAGCCGCCGACGACGGCCCCGCGGCGTCCGCCCGTCGCGTTGCCGAAGACGCCCGCGCCGCCGCCATCGAAGAAGTGCGGCACCATGCCGGGCAGGATCAGCGCGAGCCCGAACACCGGGCCGAGCCAGACGGCCAGCAGGCCGAGCATCACCAGGCCGCCGACGAACGACGACAGGAAGCCGATGAGCACGGCGTTGGACGCGTACGGGAAGACGATCGGGATGTCCAGGGCGGGCTTGGCGCCGGGGACGACCTTGCTCGCGATGCCCTCGAACGCCGGGACGAGCTCGCCGAGGATCGTCCGGACGCCGTAGAGGATGATCGCCACGCCGATGCCGAACTGCAGCGCCTGCGCGAAGGCCGCCATGATGAAGGCACCCTGGTTGGCGGACTCGCCGCTGGTCGAGGTGGCGAAGATCTTCAGCGCGTCAGCCAGCGGCAGCTTGATGAGGCCCCAGATCGCGAAGACCATATAGATCAGCACCATCGACAGTGCGGTGGCGACCATCGAGTCGCGCAGGAACTTGAGGCCCTGCGGGAAGTCGATCTTCTCGGTCGACTTGCTGGTGCGGCCCACCGCGGCACCCGTCGCGCCGGACACGATGTAGCCCAACGTGTTGAAGTGACCGATGGCGACCGAGTCGTCGCCGGTGAGCTTCTTCATGAACGGGTGCGCGAACGCCGGCATCACGACCATGATCACGCCGAGCAGCAGTGCGCCCAGGATGACGACCAGCCAGCTGGCATGCGGCATGCCCCACGACAGCACGACCGTGAGCATCAGCGACATGAACACCATGTGGTGGCCGGTCAGGAAGATGTAGCGCAGCGGCGTGAACCGGGCCAGCACCAGCATGACGATGAAGCCGAGGATCAGGATGTACGCCGCCTGAGCACCGTAGCTCTTCGCGGCCATGGCCGTGATGACCTCGTTGGTCGGGACGACGCCGTTGGCCCCGGTGACCTTCAGGACGAGGGTGCCCAGCGGGGCGAGCGCGTTCGTGACGACCGTGGCGCCGGCGCCCAGGATCAGGTAGCCCATGGCCGCCTTGAGGCCGCCGCCGATCACCTGGCCGCCGTTGCGGTGCATGGCGATCAGGCCGATGGCGGTGATGATGCCGATGAGGTACGCGGGCACATCGAGAATCTGTTGCCCGATGAAGTTAAGAATCGCAAGAAACACGTCCATTGTGTTGTTCTTCTTTCCCTAGAGTGTCGATGCCGGGCACCCCCGCACAGGGCGTCAGGCTAGTTTTTCTGGGCGACCAGTTCCTTCAGCCGTTCGGTGACCTCGGTCACGCTGGTGAAGTTTTTGATGATGACGACCTTGGCGGGCACGTTGCCGATCTGGTCGGCCAGATCGGCCGAGGTGAACACGACGTCGGCCGTGCGGGCNACACCGCGCGCGGTGCCGATATCGGCTGCCTCAACCTCGCACTCACCGTCGATGCCGAGCGAGCGCAGCGCCTTTTCCGTGTTCATCTTGAGCAGGACGGATGTCCCGATCCCCATGCCACATACCGTGACGATCTTCATGGTGTGTCCTTCCGCCGTCAGGCTTCATTGTTTTTGTTTAGGATTTCACGCAACTGCGCGGGGGTCGTGGCGGCCATCGCGGCGGCCAGACGCGGCTCGTCCGACAGCGCCTCGGCCAGCGCGGCCATGAGCTCCAGGTGGCCGTCGTGGCTCAGCGCCGCGAGCCCGACGACAAGGCGCACCGGGTCGTTGTCGGCGTTGCCGAACTCGACCGGGGTCGCCAGCGTCACCCAGCACAGGCCGGGGCGGTTGACCGAGGGGGACGGACGCGAGTGGGCCAGGGCCACGCCCGGTGCGATGACAATATAGGGGCCGAGCTGTTCGACGGTCGCGATCATCTCGTCGGTGTAGGCGGGCGCCGTAACGCCGGCGGCAACCAGGGCCGCACCGGCCTGCCGGATGGCCTCGCGCCAATCGGCAGCCTCGACGTTCAACCGGACGGCCTCATCGGGCAATGGCAATTCCACGGGATCCCCCACTCAACGCTGGTACGGGCTCATGACGCAGTCAAGCGTATAGCGCGCGGACACGCAGGGCCAGGGTTTATCGCACATTCCTTTTGCCTATGATTGAGCTGTTTACCGACTGTCGTAAGGCTGGATCGAAAACGCACCTAGCTGATACTCGGCTCTGTGTCGGCTACGTGTCACACGGCCTCGCAGCGGCCATACCGGGCATGTGTCGCGATTTGCTTGACAAAGGGTGATCCAGGGACGAAAGTCACTGACATGGCTGCTCGACGACACATCATTTCTCGTGACCCCCTCGACGCACGCGCGGTGGCCGCCGCCATCGCCATCCCGGCGCTGGTCGTGCAGGCCAAGGGACACGGCCACGCCGGCACCGCGATGGGCATGGCCGGGGTCGCGCACGCGCTGTTCGGCACGGTGCTGCGCCACGACCCGTCCGACCCCGCCTGGGCCGGGCGCGACCGCTTCGTCCTGTCGGCCGGACATGCCAGTCTGCTGCTGTACATCCAGCTGTACCTCACCGGCTACGGGCTGACGCTCGACGACCTCGCGCACACGCGCATGGCCGGCTCGCCCACGCCCGGACACCCCGAGCGCGGACACACCGCGGGCGTCGACATGAGCACCGGGCCCCTCGGGCAGGGGCTGGCGTCGGCCGTTGGCCTCGCGCTGGCCACCCGGCGCGACGAGGCGCTGTTCGGCGCCGGGACGGGCCTGTTCGACCCCACCATCTGGGTGCTGGCCGGCGACGGCTGCATGCAGGAGGGCGTGGCATCCGAGGCCGCCAGCCTGGCCGGCACGCAGGAGCTCGACAACCTCGTCGTCATCTGGGACGACAACCGCATCACCATCGACGGGCCCACCAGCGAGGCGTTCGGCGAGGACGTCCGCGCGCGCTTCCTCGCCTACGGCTGGCACGTGCTCGACGTGCCCGACGCGCTCGACCTCGACGCGGTGACCGCCGCGCTGCGCCAGGCCCGGCACCGCACCGGACGCCCGACGCTGGTCGCCGTGCGCTCGGTCATCGGCTGGCCCTCCCCCGTGCACGCCGGACGATCCTCGGCGCACGCCGGGGCGTACGGCGCCGACGACGTCGCCGACGTGCTGGAACTGCTCGGCTTCGCCCGCGATGCCGGGCTGGCCGACCTCGTCCCCGACGACGTGCTCGCGCACTGCCGGGCCGTGGGCCAGCGCGGCGCAACCGCGCACCGGGAGTGGGACGAGGCGGTGGACGCCTGGCGCGCGGCGAATCCGGAGCTGGCCACCGCCCGCGACCGCCTGCTGGCACCGCCGGATCTCGCGGCACTCGACGCGATCGACACCGACCGCCCGCAGGCGACTCGCGCCACCACCGGCGCGGTGCTGCGGGCGCTGCGTCCGTCCCACGCCCTGTGGGGCGGCTCGGCCGACCTGTCGGAGTCGACCAATGTGGCGCTGCCCGGCGCGTCCGTCGTCTCGGCCGCCTGCCCGGGCGGGGAGCAGCTGCGGTTCGGCATCCGCGAGCACGCGATGGCGGCCATCCTGTCGGGCGTGGCGCTGCACGGGCTGTGGCGCCCGTACGGCTCGACGTACCTGGCGTTCAGCGACTACGCGCGCGGCGCCATCCGGCTGGCCGCGCTCATGGGCCTGCCCGTGCTGTATCTGTTCACGCACGACTCGGTGGCCGTCGGCGAGGACGGGCCGACGCACCAGCCCGTCGAGCAGCTGGCGGGTTTGCGGTCGGTGCCGGGCCTGGACGTCGTCCGCCCCGCCG
>WRGV01000154.1 GCA_009787035.1 Propionibacteriaceae bacterium
CCGACGAGCCTGGCCACGGATGGTCTGTCGGGGAAGATCTGGACGACGTCGGAGCGGCGTTTGATCTCGGGCTTGAGACGTTCGATGGGGTTGTTGGACCAGATCTTGTGCCAGTGTTCGCCCGGCATGGCCGCGAACGCGGTCAGGTCGGGTTCGGCATCGTCGAGCATCGCGGCAATTTGGGGGAACGGGCCAGACAATGCTGTGGTGACTTGGTGGTATGTCGCGGTGACCGCTTCAGGGGTTTCCTGGGCGAACACTGTCGAGATGAGCGCGTTGACTGGTTCGGAGTGCTTCGCCCCGAGTGGTTGGGTGATGTTGCGGGCGAAATGAACCCGGCAGCGTTGACACGCGGCCCGTCTCGCGGGGGATGAACATGATCTCGCCGAACGTCCCGCCCGGCAGACGCGGCCGGCTCACCGCACGCCTCCGCCCATACGGTGGCGAGGTCTCCCCGGAACCGAGCCGCCCTGCGCACGGTGGTGCGGATTCCTTACCACCGTCGTCGCAGCAGGGTCGCGCCGCGTGGCCATCCAGGCGCGCATGTCCGAGACGGCGAACTTGAGATGCTTGCCGAACCGGTGCGCCACCGGCCCCTCACCGCGCGTGCGCCAGTCATAGATCGTGCCGACTGGCACGCCCAAGGCCGACGACAACTCCCGGTTCGCAGCCCCTCTCGAACGAGAGGAACCCGGCCTGACCAGGCCATTCGCAACCCCAAATGGTCGGGCTGACAGGATTTGAACCTGCGACCCCTTGGCGGACTTCCCGCCTTTCTGGATGACTCGGAATGTGCCCCGTTGTTGCCAGATATTCCCTTGTCAATTGGGCATCAGTTGATGCCCTGCGTCCAAAATCATACCCGATCAGTGCCGGTTTTCGCCGGTTTTCACGGGTTGTTTTACATGACTAAAAGATGACCGGATGGGGCAACTGCGGTGAGTGTCCAGGCGCTCTGCAGCGGCTCCAGGCGATAGACTGCTGCGGTAATCCCCGGGAAGTCCTCTCCCGCCTCGAGCGGTGAACCGAGCCCGGGGTTTTCCGTATCCGGCGTTCGTGCATCGACCGCTGGCAGCGACCGTGGCAGGACGCGCCTCCTCCTAAGTGACTACACCATGGCCTATACTGTGTGCAGTTAGGAGGCGACGATGGCGAGTGATCTGCCTGCGGCGTTCACGCTCGCGCAGGCCCGGGAGCGGGGCTGGGGCAAGGACGCCGTCTACCGTCTGGTCGACCAGGGGCGGCTCGACAGGGTCGGCAGAGGGGTATTCGCCGATCTGGAGCGGATCGACCCAGCACTGGCGGTGCTGGCGGGAGCCACGGCTGTGCAGCCGATGGCGACACTGTGCCTCGCGTCCGCTCTGGTTCGCCATGATTTGTCGGACGCGATCCTGGCGGTGACCGATATCGCGTTGCCGCGGGGGGTTCGGCATCCGGCGGGTTTCGACCATGCCACATGGCACAGCTTCTGCCCGGACATGTTCACCATCGGGCGCGAATCATTCGATGCGTGCGGGATGACGCTGCATGTCTACTCCGCGGAACGCACGGTCGTCGACTGCTTCCGGTTCGCGCACCTGGAAGGAGCCGACACCGCCACCGCCGCGCTGAAGCGCTGGCTGCGCCAGCCTGGCCACAGCCCATCGGTACTGTTGGCAGCAGCCGCGGCGTTTCCACCTGCCCAGACACGGATCCGGCAGGTGCTGGAGGTTCTCCTGTGAGCCCGACGCCAACCCGCGACACGTCCGCAGGCCGCGCGCACAACGACCTGCGCAACCTCGCCAGACGCGACCGCCGCGACGTGGCCGAATACCTGGCCCTGTACACCTTGGAGGGGTTCCTCGACCGGCTGACCCGCTCGCCGCATGCCGATGATCTCGTCCTCAAAGGCGGTGTGCTTCTGGCCGCGTTCTCCGCCCGCCGCCCCACCAGAGACATCGACCTTCGCGCCACCGGTTTCGCGGACGATATCGCCGCCGTCGAAACCATCGTCGGCTCCATCGCGGCGATCCCCGCCGACGACGGGCTGGTGTTCGACCCCGGCAGCGTCCATGCGGAGACGATCCGGGACGAGGCCGACTACCAGGGCGTCCGGGTCCAGCTGACCGCCCAACTGGCGAGCGCCGTCATTGCCTTCCACGTCGACGTGAACTTCGGGGACCCGATCTGGCCCGCACCCGTCACCGTGAGCTTGCCCCGACTGCTCGGCGGCACTGTCGATCTTCGCGGCTATCCGGCGCACATGGCGCTGGCCGAGAAGATCGTCACGGCCATCGAGCGCGGCACTGCGAACACCCGATGGCGCGATTTCGTGGACATCGTCGGCATCGCCGCCACCACGCCGATCAACGCCGACGACCTCGCAACGGCCATGGCCACCGTCGCCGATCACCGCGCAGCATCACTGGTGCCGCTGGTTGACGTCCTGGCAGGCATGGCCACCGTTGCCCAACCCAAGTGGGCCGCCTGGCGGCGCAAGCAACGCCTCAACGACACGACCCCGGAACGGTTCCAAGACCTCGTCGACGCCTGCGTAGCGTTCGCCGACCCGGTGCTCACCGGTCAAACCGTCGGCAAGACCTGGTCGCCCACCGAGCGTGCCTGGGTCACGCTCGAGCGCCAGAGCTGACCGGTCACGCCAGATCTGCGCATTCACCGGGGTGCCCCGGTGGAGGGGTTCTGGAGCTCAGGCCAACGAGTCGCGCGGAATCGTAATGTGGCTCACTCCACTTCGACGGTTGTGTTGAGGCGCAGCCGCCAGCGCGGGTCGAGTGCGCCAGTCAGCGGCAGCGCGGGGTGCAGCCTCGCGGGGGTGGACGATCCAGCTGCGACGTGCGCGGCGAGCAGGTCGAGGCGGTGCTCGGTGTTGGTCTCCAGGATCCAGCCGACCCGTCGCGCGGTGGCCTGCGGGTACAAGGGCGCGAGCAGAGCGAGCGTGGCATCGTCGAGACCGGTCTCGTCATCGAGGTCGGTGACGACAGTGGCGGCGTTGTCCAGGCCGCCGGCCAGGCCGATGTCGGTCGCGATGTCGAGGGCGGTCGCTTCCGGCGACGACACGAGGTAGGTGCCCGAGCGAGCCACACGCTCCACGGTTGGCAGAACACCGATGTGTTCACGGACGTGGAACCGCAGGTCGGCCCTGCCGATCCTGCGGTCGCGGACGAGTCGTGATGTGGCGATGTGGGTGACCTGTGGCGCTTGGTGCGCAGCGCCGTGGACGGCAGCCGCGGCGAGCCACCCGATGTAGTAGCCGACGCCGAGATGGGCCATCAACGGCGCGATGAACTCGACGGCGGGCGGCCCGCCCCATGTGCGGAACTCGGGTGGCACGGGCACCCACAGCCCGCGCGCCGGCGTGATCCATTCCCCGCGCCGCTTGGGCGCGGCCATCCGTTGCGGAACCTGGGATGCGGGAACGTCGAGGAGTTCCCCGACCTGGACGGTGGTCATGGACGAGATCCCACGCGACAACGCCCAGTGCGCGGCCTGGGGGCCGCGCACCGAAGTCTCTGGTGTCGCAGTGATCGTCACATGATCTATTCTCATAGTTTCCGTGAGATAACGCGATATAGCGTGTTTGGTGTGGCAGTCGTTCAGTCTCGTGTGTCACAGCTACGGTGGTGGCGATTCGCCACGACCGTTTCGAGCAGGCTGTGCTGACCGGATCGTCGGCGTGGTGGCGCGGCTACAGGGCCGACACTGACGACGGCGTCCTGGACGTGGGCGTGTCCGTGCCGACTCTAGTGCGGGCGAGGAGTCCCTGGATGCGGGTGGCGTCGGCGCGTTGGACAGCGTTGGCCGGGTCGCCGAACGGCGTGTCGGCCGTGACGTTCCAGGCGTCGCGGTATGCGGCCACGGCCAGTGCCGCCTGTTGCCACGACCGCCCGGCAGCGGGGTCGGCGGGCCGGCGCCCGAGGTGCGCGACCCACGGCTGGTGGTCGCGGATCGCCTGGTCGAGGACGTCGGCCGCCCGGGCGTGCATCGCATCCAGGCGCTCGTGGATGGCGTGGGCCATCGCCGGTTCCGGCTGGTCGAGATGTGCGGCATCAGGCCGAGCGTGTATCGGGGCGTGGCGCGGACATAGCGGCTGGCGATGGTGTTGTCGACGTGGCGGGCGAGTCTGTCGTGCAGGACGGATGCGACGTCGGCGGCCGTGTCCACGCTGCGGGCGGCGACGAGCTTGGGCAGGGCGTCCTCGGGCTGGATGCCGCAGGTTTCGGCGCGGCGCAGTTGCGCGCACAGCGGCCCGAACGCCTCCGAGTCGAGCGCCTGCGCGGCATGACCGTCGGTGAGGCCGCACGCCTGGACCAGCGCCGTCCACCGGTCGTGCTGGGCGGCGGCGATCAGCGTCTCGACCTCGGCGCGCAGCTGCGCGGTGTTGCCCCACTGTTCCGCCTCGGCCTGGGCCATCTGGTGGGCGGACAGTTCCGCGCCCGTGTTGGCCAACACCCCGGCCAGCACCGTCTGGGCCGTGGCGTCGGGATTGTCGGAGGGGTGCGGCGCGTCGTGGGCGGGGTCGGGCCGGTCGACGGCCACATAGGCCTGGTTGCGGCTTCGTCCCCGGGTCATGGCGACGTACAGGTTCTCGCGGGTCGTGGTGGGCGTGACCAGGACGTGGCAGGTGTCGGCGGTGACGCCCTGCGCCCGGTGCGCGGTCACGGCGTAGCCGAGGTCGAGGTGCTCGGCGGCGTACGCGACCGGCAGCGTCATTCAGTACGCAATGGTCGGACCCGCGGGATTTGAACCTGCGGCCCCTTGGCGGGTCTGCCGCCCGTTACGATCAGTGGCGATCATCCCCGGCCGTCGGCGATTTTCCTTGTTTGACGTGGGAAGATCGCCTCTTCCGTGACGAACAGTGTACCGGACGGCGCCGGTTAGCCCGCATCCTCCCCGGTTGGATTCCGGGGCAATTCCGGGGCCTGAGCATTGCGGCGTGCACGATCAGGCGTTGTCCATATCGCTTCAAGTGTTGTCCGTTTCCGGCAGGGTCTTCCCGCACGCGGACGGCTGTGGGTGAATGGTGGCTTCCCCGTCAGCCTGATCGGAAGGGACGGCCGTGCTGCTGCTGATGCTGGTGACTCTGGTCGTCGCCATGGGCCAGTTGTGCGTGGTGGGCGCGTGGTCGCGGTCGGTGCGGTTCTCGACGGTGCTGCGGGCCGCGATGACGGGGTTCCTGGTCTGTGGTCCGGCTGTGGCGGGGCTGGAGTGGGTGTTCACCCGGCTGCCGAACCGGGCGGGCTTGGGGACGCTGC
>WRGV01000155.1 GCA_009787035.1 Propionibacteriaceae bacterium
CCTGCTGAACGGCCCGCACACGACGATGGCGCAGCTGGGCCGTCTGGCCGGGCTGTGCACCGTGGCCGAGGTGATGGGCGATCCGGTCTTCCGGGGGTTCATCCAGGCGCAGATGCGGGACGAGCTCGCACCGGCCGTCGGCCTTCCGGCCGCCGACCTGGGGCGCTTCTGTGCCGAGGTGGTCGAGCGGTTCGACAACCCCTGGCTGCACCACAGTCTGGATGCGATCGCGGCGAACTCGGTCTCCAAGTTCGCCGCGCGCCTCGTGCCGGTCATCGTGGCCTGCGCGCAGGCGGGACGGCCGCTGCCCAGGCGCGTCGTCTTGGCCCTGGCGGGCCTGCTCGCCATCTACGGCGACCGCAGCGTCTGTGATGCCGGGGAAAAACGGGACAAAGTCCACCCCATCGACACCGATGACGTCCTGGAGACGTTCCGGCGGGCCGATCGGAGCGATTTTGTCCCCTCCGTGCTCGCGCAGACCTCGCTGTGGGGCCGGGATCTGACCGCGGTGCCCGGGCTGGTGGGGTTGGTGGACGACGATCTGGCGCTGTTGGCCAGCCGGGGCGTGCGCGCCGCGGTGGAGGATCTGTCATGAGAGTGGGGGAGCGGTCATGAAGGCGATCATCGTGTCGCCGCACGACGACGTCGCGGTGGCGCTGCAGGATCTGGCGGCGGGCGAGCTGGTCGACGTGGGTGGTGACACCGTGCGCCTGGTCACGGCGGTGCCGGCCGGGCACAAGGTCGCGCTGCGGGACAAACCGGCCGGCGCGGACGTCCTCAAGTACGGATGCCCCATCGGACGGGCCACGGCGGACATCCCGCGGGGTGCCTGGGTGCACACGCACAACCTGGCCACCGCGCTCGCGTCCCACCTCGACTACCGCTACGGGGGTGCCGCGGCGCCGCTGCCCGCGCCGGGGCCCGGACGAAGCACGTTCGCGGGCTTTCGCCGGGCCGATGGCGGGGTCGGGGTGCGCAACGACCTCTACATCGTGCCGACCGTCGGCTGCATCAACGGCATGGTCGATCGGATGGCCCGCCAGTTTTGGCAAGGCGATGGGCCGTTCGATTCCGTCATCGTCGCGCGGCATCCCTACGGGTGCTCGCAGCTGGGCGGCGACCTGCGGGCGACGCAGCAGATCCTGCGCGGCCTGATCCGGCATCCCAACGCGGGCGGCGTGCTCGTCGTGGGGTTGGGCTGCGAGAACAACCAGATCGATCAGCTGCGCGAGGCGGGCTTCGACGATCAGCGCGTCAAGTTTCTGGTCGCCCAGGAGGTGGACGACGAGTACGCGGCTGCGGCCGCGCTGCTGGACGAGCTGCGCGAGGCGGCCAGCGCCGATGTGCGCGTCGAGGTGCCGGTCTCGGCCCTGCGCGTCGGCCTGAAGTGTGGTGGCTCGGACGGCTTCTCGGGCATCACCGCCAACCCGCTGGTGGGGGCCTTCGCCGATGAGCTGGTCGCCCGGGGCGGTTCGGCGGTGTTGACCGAGGTGCCCGAGATGTTCGGCGCCGAGCAGTTGCTCATGGAACGCGCGCGCGACGAGCGGGTCTTCACCCAGATCGTCGAGCTGATCAACGGCTTCAAGGACTACTTCACCCGCCACGGCTCACCGATCAGCGAGAACCCGTCACCCGGCAACAAGCAGGGCGGCATCACGACGCTGGAAGAGAAATCGCTCGGCTGCACGCAGAAGTCGGGCACGAGCCCGGTCGTGGATGTCGTCGGGTACGGGCAGCGACTGCGCCGCCCCGGCCTGTCGCTGCTGCAGGCTCCCGGCAACGATCTGGTGTCGTCCACGGCGCTGGGGTGCGCGGGGTGCCAGATCGTCTTGTTCACCACCGGCCGCGGCACGCCCTTCGGCACGTTCGTGCCCACCGTGAAGATCTCGTCGAACACGGCGCTGGCCCGGCGCAAGCCGTCGTGGATCGACTTCGACGCCGGCGTGGTGTTGGACGAGCCGCGCGAGCAGGTCGTCTCCCGCTTCACCGACCTCGTGCTCGACATCGCCAGCGGGCAGCCGACCCGCAACGAACTGGGCGGCATGTCCGGGATCGCCATCTGGAAGGACGGCGTCACGGAATGACCCCTCACGGAAAGGATTGACATGTTTCTCGACGACGATTTCCTGCTCACCACGCCCACCGCGAAGCAGCTGTTTCGGGCGTGCAAAGACCTGCCGATCATCGACTACCACTGCCACCTGAATCCGTCCGAAATCGCCGCGGATGCCACCTTCGCCTCGATCGTCGAGGTGTGGCTGGGCGGGCGCACGCCGACCGGCGGGCTGTACGGCGACCACTACAAGTGGCGTCTCATGAGGGCCAACGGCGTGCCGGAGCGGCTGATCACCGGCGATGCGCCCGATTGGGACAAGTTTGAGGCGTTCGCGGCCACCATGGAGAAGGCCGTCGGCAATCCGGTGTATCTGTGGACGCACCTGGAGCTGCGCCGGATCTTCGGCATCACGGCCGAGCTCACCCGGGACAGCGCGCGGGCCATCTTCGACCAGGCCAACGAGCTGCTCGCCACGCCCGAGTTCTCGCGGCGGGGGCTGATCCGGCGCAGCAACGTGGCGGTCGTGTGCACCACCGACGACCCGATCGACGACCTGCGCTTCCACCGCCAGCTGGTGGACGAGCCGTCGTTCCGCGTCGTGCCCGCCTTCCGGCCCGACAGGGCACTGGCCATCGCCCGCCCGGACTTCCCGGCCTGGCTTGCGCAGCTGGAGGACGTGTCGGGGGTGCGGATCGGCGGATTCGCCGACCTCGTCACCGCGCTGGCGACGCGCGCGGATGTCTTCGCCGCGCTGGGGGCGCGCCTGTCCGACCACGCGCTGGACGGCTTCCGCTTCCAGGCCGCGAGCCCGGACGATCTGGACGCGATCCTGGCGCGGGCGCTGGACGATCCGGGCGCGCTCACGCCGGCACAGGCCGACGCGTACCGGACGGGGCTGCTGGTCGAGTTGGCGCGTCTGTACCACGACCGCGGCTGGACGATGCAGCTGCATGTGCACGCCGACCGCGACGCCAATCGGGCGCGTGCCGCCGCGATGGGGGCCGACGTCGGCTTCGACGCCATGGCCGACGGGGAGGTCGTGGCACACCTGGCGGGGCTGTTCAATGCCGAGCCGGCGATGCCCCGCACGATCGTCTACTCGCTCAACCCGGCCGACTGGATGCCGCTGACCGCGCTGATGGGCTGCTTCCAGGGCGACATCGAGCAGCGCCTGAGCCTGGGCTGCGCCTGGTGGTTCAACGACACCCGATCGGGCATCGCGGCACAGCTGACCACGCTGGCCGAGCAGTCGCTGCTCGGCAACTTCGTCGGCATGACGACCGATTCGCGCAGCTTCCTGTCGTATCCGCGCCACGAGTACTTCCGCCGCATCCTGTGCGAGCTGGTGGGGCAGTGGGCCGAGCGCGGCGAGATCACGAACGACTCGGAGCGTCTGTGCGACCTCGTCCGCAACGTGTCGTACTTCAACGCCCGGCGCCTGTTCGGGTTCTAGGAGGCCGGTCAGTACAGGCTGGTCTGCACGCCGAAGGCGGCGATCACGGCCCGGATCTCGTCCGGCGTCAGGCCCTGGCCGCTTCCCGCGCCCGACCGGTTCCAGTACTCGTACGTCGCGCCCGTCTCGGCGTATTCCACCTTGTCAACCGCCGATAGTGGTCCGTCGTCCGAGCGTACCATGATGCCGTGCTTGCACCACAGGACGATCTGGTGGGTGCGCAGCAGCGCGACATTGCCGTCCATCAGCTCGCGCGATCCGGGGACGGCGAAGGGCAGGACGCCCACGCCGTCGGGCAGCTGGATGAGCGTCTCGGGCTCCCAGCGCGTGATCGCGCGCGACATCGCGGTGGTGTCCACCAGCTCGGGGATGTGGCTCAGCGCCACCAGGTAGCGCGGCTGCGCGTGGACGAGCGTGTGCATGCCCAACCCGGGCCGTCGCGCCACCTGGTCGGCGTGCACGCCCAGGTGCGAGTTGAACTCGCTGGTCGGACGGGCGAAGCTGCGGGTCGGCGCGCTGTGCAGCACCGCGTGCACGCCGTCGTCGTCGATCTGGACCGCCGCCAGGCAGGCAGCCGGCTCGTCGGCGACGTCGCGCAGCCGCGTGCCCGATCCGGTCACGATGACCGTCCACCCGGCCAGCGCCGGGACGACCGCGGGCAGCACATAGTCTTCCGCGTCGGGGAACAGCGACAGGTCGGGCGCCTGCGCCAGCGCGACCGACATGTTGCCGGCCTGCGCCTCGCAGGCGTGCAGCTGGTCGAGGCGGCGTCCGGCCTTGCCGAGCTCGGTGAGGATGTCTGCCAGTGTGGTCATCGGTGGGTTCCTTCCGTGGTGTGCGGTTCGTAGCGGACGAGCGGTTGGGTCCGCGCGACCAGCGCCCGCATGGTGGCCAGGTCGTCGCGGTGCAGCGTGGGGGCGGACGGATGCGCGGGCCGGTTCAGCGCCCAGGCTTGCACGAGGGCGTTGCCGAGCGTGGATGCCTCGACGGGCCCGGCGATGACGGGCAGCCCGGTGGCGTCGGCGGTCAGCTGGCACAGCAGCGTGTTGTGCGATCCGCCGCCGACCAGATGGACGACGGTCGCCGGGCGTGCGCACAGATCCCCGGCCTCGGCGATGGCCTGGGCGTAGGCGCGGGCCAGCGAGTCGAGGATGGCGCGCGCAAGGCGCGTCGGCGTCGCCTCGTGCTGGCCCAGCAGCCGGGCGACACGCCGGGGCATGTCGAGCCCGGGCGGCAGCAGCCCCGGGTCGTCGATGTCGAAGAGCGCGCCGCCGGGCTCGGCTGCGGCGCCTGTCAGCAGTCCGGTCAGCCCCATGCCGGGATCGTCAACCTGCCAGGATCGCAAGCACTGGGTGAGCACCCACAGTCCGGTGACGTTGCGCAGGAACCGAACGGTGCCCGCCACGCCGAGCTCGTTGGTGAAGTTCGCGGCGCGGCTGGCCGGGGTCAGCACGGGCCTGTCGAGTTCCATGCCGACCAGCGACCACGTGCCCGACACGACGTAGGCCCAGGCGTCGTCGGCGGGCACCGCGGCCACCGCGGAGGCGGTGTCGTGGCTTGCCACGGCCACGACCGGCGTGCCGGGGCGCAGGCCGGTGTGCGCTGCGACGGCACCGGTGATCGGGCCGATGATCGCACCCGGCTCCACCGGTGCCCGCCACTGCCGCCCCAGGCTCGTCCAGGCGCATCGGGCAGGCCCGTCGGCCAGACGCTCAATCAGGGGTT
>WRGV01000156.1 GCA_009787035.1 Propionibacteriaceae bacterium
GCGTCCCCATGTGCCCAGCACCAAGGAATGCAGCAAGTACATCAGCGCGTACATCATCCTGGCGCTGCTGTTCGGTGCCGGCATCTGGCTGCTCTCCGGGGCGAAGTTCGCGCAGGAGTTCTACGCCGGCTGGCTGACCGAGTACAGCCTGTCGCTGGACAACCTGTTCATCTTCCTGATCATCATGGAGAAACAGCGGGTGCCCCGGCACGTGCAGCAGTTCGCCCTGATGGTCGGCATCATGCTGTCGCTGCTGTTCCGCGGCGGGTTCATCGCGCTGGGCGCCGTGCTGATCGACAAGCTCGCGTGGGTCTTCTTCCTGTTCGGGGCGTATCTGCTCTACACCGCCTGGGGCGTGCTCAAGGACTTCCGCAGCGGCGGCGGCGACGAGTCCAAGGGTGACGACGGCGTGGTGTTGCGGTTGATCAAGACGCACATCCCGACGACCAACACCTGGGAGGGCGACAAGATCCTCGTCCGCCGGGACGGACGCCTGCTGTTCACGCTCGTCTTCTTCACGATTTTGACGCTCGGGGCGACCGATGTGATGTTCGCGCTCGACTCGATCCCGGCGATCTTCGGCCTGACGGTCGAGCCGTACATCGTCTTCACCGCCAACGTCTTCGCGCTGATGGGGCTGCGGCAGCTGTACTTCCTGCTGGGCGATCTGCTGGACCGCCTGTATTACCTGCCCGTCGGCCTGTTCGTGCTGCTGGGGTACATCGGCGTCAAGCTGCTGTTGCACGCGGCGCACCACTACCAGCTGGACGAGAACGCCGGCCTGGTGGGCCTGGTGGCGCTGCTGGTGGCGATCGCGGTCGCGGCCGCGGTGTGTATCGCGATCGGACGCGGCGCCACGGCGCTGGCCCGTCGTCTCGGCTGCGCCGGGCATGGCCTGACGGTCGTCCGGATCGTGGCGTGGATCGTGGGCGTGGTCGTCGCCGCGGCGGCCCTGTGGGAGGCGTGCCCGCGCATCGTCGATGCGGCCGAGTCGCTGAGTCGGCACGAGCGTGTCGCCTTCAACGGCGAGATTCCCACGATCGTGTCGCTGGGCGGCATTGTGGTCATCCTGGGCGTCACGGCCGTGGTGAGCATCCTCAAGACGGCCCGCGACAAGGCCAAGGCGGAACTCGCCGACGCGGGGTGAGATCCGTCCTCACGCCCGCAAGGGGAGGATCGGCAGGTTGGTGGCTCCGAACGAGGCCGGAGAGATCCGACCCGTGAGCCAGCACAGCAGCACGGCGTCGGGGCCGGTCGCGCGGATGCGGTGTCGTCCGCTGCCCACGCGCATGCGCAGCCCCGAACTGGCGACGAGTTCGATGGCCGGATAGGACGGATCGCCAGCCAGCCAGAAGGCGTTCCACTGCAGCAGCCAGGTGGCGACGCGGTCCTCGATCTGGTCGGGCCCGAAACCGGCATCCAGATCGACATGGTGCAACGTGACCTCGTTGAGGCGTGCCAGCGGCGTCAGATCGGCCCGTACCCACTGGCCGGGCCACAGCGGTACGGCCGTGCCGTCCAGCCCCGACAGCAGCGGGTACATGTGGTCCAGCCGCGTCGCGCTGGCGTCCAGATCGGTCTGGAGCTCCAGGGCGCTGCGGCGTGCCCCGCGTTCGATCTGTTCCCAGCGCTTGGCAGCCGAGTCGTACAGGGGCACAGGATCGCCGGCCCGTGCCGCCGCCACCATGCGGACGAACGCGTCGGCGTTGCTGGCAAGATGCGCGGCGATATGCGCCCGCGTCCATCCCGGCAGCAGGCTGGGTGCATGCCAGTCGTCGTCGCTGAACGCGATGGTGCTTCCGAGCAGCATCTGGACGGCGTTGAGCTTGCTCTCGCGCATGGCGCCGAGATCATGGAACAACGCCGCCTGGCTGGCAAGGCTTTTCGCCATCAAGTCCCCCCGGATCGATCCGGCATGACGCCCGATGCCCCGCACATGTTCGCGGCACCCGTCCCCCTACCGGATGGCGCAGCCCGTCGGCACCCTCGCCGATGTGGCCTCCCGTCGGCCACCGTCTGACCGGTCCGCTTGCGCGACCCGATCGGCAGCCTCACGACATACCCTAGCGCGCACGCGGTGCTTCCGGAGACTCTGAGGCGCAGGATTATGCCGCGAAGGTGCGCTGTGTCAGCGCGTGCGAGGTTGTCAGACCGGGCATCTACGATGGAAGGCGTGTTGGATCGACTGGTCATCCGGGGGGCCCGGGAGCACAACCTGCGCAACGTCTCGCTGGAGCTGCCGCGCGACAAAATGATCGTTTTCACCGGACTATCGGGGTCTGGCAAGTCGAGCCTGGCGTTCGACACGATCTTCGCCGAGGGGCAACGCCGCTACGTCGAGTCGCTGTCGGCGTACGCCCGGCAGTTCCTGGGCCAGATGGACAAGCCGGCCGTCGATTTCGTCGAGGGCCTGAGCCCGGCGGTCTCGATCGACCAGAAGAGCACGAGCCGCAACCCGCGCTCGACGGTGGGCACGATCACCGAGGTCTACGACTATCTGCGGCTGTTGTACGCGCGTATCGGCACGCCGCACTGCCAGGTCTGCGGTGAGCCGATCGTCAAGCAGACCCCGCAGCAGATCGTCGACCAGCTGATGGCGATGGACGAGGGCACGCGCTTCCAGATCCTCGCACCGGCCGTGCGCGGGCGCAAGGGGGAGTACGCCGACCTGTTCCGCCAGCTCTCGGGCGACGGTTTCGCGCGCGTGCGGGTGGACGGCGAGGTCTACCAGCTGTCCGAGCCGCCGACGCTGGACAAGCAGCGCAAGCACGACATCGACGTCGTCGTCGACCGCGTGGCGGTCAAGGCCAGCGCGCAGCAGCGGATCACCGACTCGATCGAGACGGCGCTGAACCTGACGCATGGCGTCGTGACGATCGACTTCGTGGACCGTCCGCCCAAGGACCGCGCCCGTGAGCGCCGCTTCAGCGAGCACCTGGCCTGCCCCAACGGCCACGACGTCAGCATCGACGAGCTGGAGCCGCGGCAGTTCTCGTTCAACGGGCCGTGGGGTGCGTGCCCGGCCTGTACCGGCTTGGGGACGACGCTGGAGGTCGATCCGAGCCTGGTGGTGCCCGATGTGACCAAGTCGCTGGCCGAGCACGCGATCGCGCCCTGGTCGACCCCGATGATGGCCGGCTACTGGCTGCGCATCCTGCGCGGCCTGGCCGATCAGGAGGGCTTCGCCGTCACGACGCCCTGGGAGAAGCTGCCCGATCGCGCCCGCGAGCTGATCCTCAACGGCTACCCCGACAACGTGCAGGTCAGCTACCGCAACCGCTTCGGGCGCACGCGCAGCTACACGCAGAAGTTCGAGGGCGTGGTCAACTACATCCGCCGCCACCACGACGAGGCCGAGTCGGACAGCGCGCGCGAGCGCTGGGGCGGCTACATGCGCGAGATCCCGTGCTCGGCGTGCAAGGGTGACCGCCTGAAGCCGTCCTCGCTCGCGGTGACGGTGGGCGACATGAACATCGCGCAGCTGACGTCGCTGTCGATCGCCGGGGCCAGCGACTTCCTGGCCGGGCTCGTGCTGACGCCGCGGCAGGCCCAGATCGCCGAACGGGTCGTCAAGGAGATCCAGGAACGCCTGCGTTTCCTGCTGGACGTGGGCCTCGACTATCTGACGCTGTCGCGCGCGGCCGGGTCGCTGTCGGGCGGAGAGGCCCAGCGCATCCGGCTGGCCACGCAGATCGGGTCGGGCCTGACCGGCGTGCTCTACGTGCTCGACGAGCCGAGCATCGGGCTGCACCAGCGCGACAACCGGCGGCTGATCGAGACGCTGACCCGGCTGCGCGACCTGGGCAACACGCTGATCGTGGTCGAGCACGACGAGGACACGATCCGCTCGGCCGACTGGATCGTCGACATCGGCCCGGGCGCCGGCGAGCACGGCGGCGAGATCGTCGTCAACGGCACGCTCGACCAGCTTCTGGACGAGCCGCGCTCGCTGACCGGCGCGTACCTGGCCGGGCGGCGCTCCATCGCGCTGCCGGCGCAGCGCCGGGCGGGCAGCGGCGAGGTGGTCAGCGTCATCGGGGCCAGCGAGCACAACCTGCAGGGCATCGACGTGGACTTCCCGCTGGGCAAGTTCATCGCGGTCACCGGCGTGTCCGGCTCGGGCAAGTCGACGCTGGTCAACATGATCTTGTACACCGCGCTGGCCCAGCGCATCTACGGGGCCAAGACCGTGCCGGGCCGGCACCGCACGATCGCCGGGGCGGCGCTGGTCGACAAGGTGATCCACGTCGATCAGTCGCCGATCGGGCGCACCCCGCGCAGCAACCCGGCGACCTACACCGGCGTCTTCGACAAGATCCGGCAGCTCTTCGCGGCCACGCCGGAGGCCCGGGCGCGCGGCTACCAGCCGGGCCGGTTCAGCTTCAACGTGCGCGGCGGGCGCTGCGAGAACTGCCAGGGCGACGGCACGATCAAGATCGAGATGAACTTCCTGCCCGACGTGTACGTGCCCTGCGAGGTCTGCCACGGCGCGCGCTACAACCGCGAGACGCTGGAGGTGCACTACAAGGGCAAGACGATCGCCGACGTGCTGGCGATGCCGATCGAAGAGGCCTGCGAGTTCTTCGGGCCGATCCAGGCGATTTCGCGGCACCTGAAGACGTTGGACGAGGTGGGTCTGGGCTACGTGCGGCTGGGCCAGCCCGCCACCACGCTGTCCGGCGGTGAGGCCCAGCGCGTCAAGCTGGCCTCCGAGCTGCAGAAACGCTCCACGGGCCGCACGATGTACGTGCTGGACGAGCCGACCACCGGCCTGCACTTCGAGGACATCCGCAAACTGCTGGACGTGCTGCAGCGCCTGGTCGACGCGGGCAACACCGTCGTGGTCATCGAGCACAACCTGGATGTGATCAAGAGCGCCGACTGGGTCATCGACCTGGGCCCCGAGGGCGGTTCGCGCGGCGGCCTGCTGGTCGCCGAGGGCACGCCCGAGCAGGTCGCGGCCTGTGCCGACTCGTTCACCGGGCAGTTCCTGCGCCCGATCCTGGCCGGGCACCCCGGGGTGCCGGTGCAGCCGCTGCTGCCCATGGATGCGGCCGCGTCCGCCCCCGCCCGGGCGTTGGCGAAGGCCAAGCCCGCCCGCAAGCGCAAGGCGAAGCTCGATGGCTGACCCGGCCACCTACCGCCCGCCCACGGGCACGATCCCGGTCGACCCCGGCGTCTACCGGTTCATCGACGCGCGCGACCAGGTGATCTACGTCGGCAAGGCCAAGAG
>WRGV01000157.1 GCA_009787035.1 Propionibacteriaceae bacterium
GCGTCACCCAAACCATCCCGCCAGCCATCAGCCCAGACCAGCAAGCCATCATCGATGCCGTCAAGACCCGGCAGGCAAAAAGGCACTAGGCCATTTGACCCAACTCAGGTAATAGGCCAATAGATGTCAGTGGCTGGTCTCGTCTGCATAGGTCACCAGGTTTCCTGTTGGAATAGGGTTACTGTACCACTCGGCTCGTTGGCCATGAGTCTGGCTGCATGCCCGGTGCCACGATTCGACGTCAATGTCCTGCTGAAGCCTCGGCCTACTTGGGGCTGCTGCGCACCCACGCGGCAAGACTGGCTAGATCCGACGGGGCCAACACCGCTCCCAGCTCCGGCGAATGCCCTGGCGCATATACGACAACCGCATCCGCCGGCAAACCCGCGAACGCTTCAGCGGCAAACGAGCCCGGCGATGCCACACTCACCGGCGCGACGAAGACAGTCGGCTCGCTAAAAACAGTTTCAGCAATAACCCCCTTCTCGTCGCACACATCGCCAAGTTCACTGAGCGTGAAATGCGAGACCACGTCAGAGTAGCGAATCTCCGCATATGGGCGTGGACGCTTCTTCCAGACACCCCGCAGCCGCCATACCAGCCGAATCCTCAGCCCCTTGGCTGCCCAATCCGGGTAATCGCCACGATACTCGAATCCGTCCGTGGGCGGATACTGCCCTCCACCAGAAACACTCATCATTCTTTCACCCTTTCTGGTTTATCCGTGGGCCGCCCGAACACCGACCATAGCGCACTCTTGACGGCACCGAATAGGAACAGCCCACCGGCCCATGAGATCAGCGCCGTCAGCCACCATTCCGCCGGAATACCGAGATAGCCAACTACATAGAGCAGTCCAATGAGACCGAACATGCACAATGCTCCGACCCAGCGCTTCATGAATACCAAGGGCGGTGCAGCAAGAAGACACGCCAGAGCAGAGCCGAATCTCCAACCCATGGGCGCATCGAACATGATCGGGACGCCGATCCCAATAACGAGGCATAGCACACCGGCAGCCACGAGCATCGCAAGACGAAACGCGTGACTCTTGAAGAACGGACTCTCTTTGTATTCACGAGCTCACCACCCCAACGATGGCACCAAGTCTAGCACCCCTCCACATCGCTTGAGTGTTGGGGCCAGCGAAATCGAAGGCTCCGCCAAGACTACGAGGACCAAAGTACGACATCTGCTTCAGCGTGGTCATTCCTTTAGGTGCGCCGAAGAAGGCATCCCGGCCGGCGTGCAACCCGGCGGCCCTGGTGACGTTGCACCCGGCGATCCGGGCGATGGTCGGAGCCTGCTCGATCAGATCGACGAGCCTCACCTCGTCGCCCGCACGACTGTGGACCGATGTCCCTAGAACCAACCCTTCTTCAGGGCCGCGATGAGGAACGTGATGACGATGATCACCAGCACGATAATCAGCACGCCCTGCCAGGTCTGGGGGTGGTAGCCCACACCACCAGAGTTGGGCGCGAACCACGGCTTCTTGCCGGTCGGCGGCGGCTGCTCAGCCTGCCCCGCCAGATGCCCCACGTGCTCGACCGGGTAATCCGGACGCTCGTCCGGCTGCTGCGAATCCTGCGACATGGCGATTCCCCTTTCCTTATGACAACGCCTCAAACAGCGCGACGCCCCGCGTCATCACATACCGATACAGCGCCACCCCCGCCACCACGAGCGCCCCGACGACGATGCCCCAATAGGCCATGAAGTCGATGTGCCCGTAGTGGTTGATCAGCCAGAACACGAAGACGACCAGCGCGGTGACCACGATCATCGTGCCCAGCGTCAGCATCACGGACGCGCTGTTCTTGGTCGCCTGCTGGTCGTTGANCGCNTCNANTTGGTAGTAGTGCAGGTTATAGANCAGNCCNACCAGGCCCGCGACCAGCGCATAGGCGACCCCCGCCACCAGCAGGATGACGAATCCCTGCCCGCCCAGATGCGCGATCGCCGTAGCCAGAATCGCCGCGACCAACACGGCCGGGGCGAAGATCAGCCAATCGACCAAGAGCTTCGTCCGCAAGACCATCCCGGTCGGCACCGGGAACGATTTGACGATCCACAGGCTGTGGCCTTCGGTGGAGATCGACGCGGCCGTCGTTGTGCCCACCGACAACAGGAAGAAGAACAGCACCAGCATGACCTGCGCCAAGCCCAACCCGGCGTCGTGCAGCAGGGTCAGCAGCTGCTGCATATTCGCGCCATTGCTCACCCTGGGCAGCACGATCGACAAGACGACTAGTAGGACAGCCCCGACGCACGAGTTGAGCAAGTACATCGGCGAATACAGCACCCGTCCGAACTCCTTGCGCAGCACCGCCGCGAAGACCGACGCCGAGCCGTACCTGATCTGTCCGGGCCGCAGCGCTTTCACCTTGCCGACCGTCGTCGCGCGCGAGCGGATGCGCACATAGAAGACCGAGATCAGCGCGCACAACAGCGCGAAGGGCAGCAGGTTCCACACCAGCCCGTACAGCAGATGCAGCCCGTTGCCCTGCCACATCGCCGAGGTCAGATAGCCCGCCGGTGGGTAGTACTTCTGCAGATCGGCCACGAGTACGGACGAATCCATCGTGGTCACCTTGATCCGCCGCACGCCGACGTTCAGGCCGACCACCAGCCCGACGATCGCCGCGATCGTCAAGATCATGCTGATATAGCGGCTGACCGTCGAGCCGCCGCCCGAGATGACGGCGACGATGAAGGCGATCAGCCCCATCACGAACATCGGCACGCCCGGCACCACGATCAAGGCGACGATGGCCGCCACGAAGAAGATCGGGCCCGGATGCGCGTAATACGCGTAGACGCCGAAGAAGGGGATGCCGAAGATCGCCCCCATCAGCCAGCTCTGCACGGTCAGGCCGACGATCTTGGACGCCACGATCTGCCAATGCGACAGCGGATAGGCGAACAGCTGATCGGTGTCGCGGCTCTCGAACAAGACGGCCCCGATGCTGTACAGCGTGGTCGCGAAGATGAACATCGTGATGAAGAACAGCCCGATCACCAGCACCAGCCAGGTGAACCCGAGCGGGCTGAACGCCTGCGCCATTGTGCGGGCGATGAACCCCGAATAGACCATCAAGATGACGACGATCAGCCCCAGCGTCGAGCCGAACCCGCGCCGGCTGTTTCCCCCGGTGCGCCGGCGCACCAGGTTCATGTTGTACAGCGACATCGCCACACTGACGCGCGTCAACGACCAGAACGTGCGCATCAGCGCGCCTCGTCCTCATTGGTCAGCTCCAGGAACACCGACTCCAGCGACTTCTTGCCGACGATCTGGTCGATGGGCCCGGCCTCCAGCAGCACACCCTTCTGGATGATCGCAATCTTGTTGCACAGGTTCTGCGCGACCTCCAGGCCGTGTGTCGAGAAGAAGATGCACGCCCCGGCGGCCGTCATCGCCCGGAATTGCTCCTTCAGCGAGTACGTCGCCCGCGGATCGAGCCCGACGAAAGGCTCGTCCAACACCATCAGCCGCGGCTGGTGGATCAGCGCCCCGATCACCACCAGCTTCTGCTTCATGCCGTGCGAATACGCCGCGATGGGCGAGGCCAGATCGGTGTCGTTCAGCTCCAGCTCCTTGGCGTACTGCGCGATGCGCACCGCGCGGTCGGCCCGCGCCACCTCGAACACATCCGCCACGAAATTCAGATACTTGATGCCCGTCATGAATTCGTACACGTCGGGGTTATCGGGAATGTACGCCAGTTGCCGCTTGCACGCCATCGGGTCGGCCTTGATCGACGTGCCATTGACCAGGATGTCGCCCGCGTCAAACGGGTGGATGCCCACCACCGCCTTGATCGTGGTCGTCTTGCCCGCGCCGTTCAGCCCGATGAACCCGAAGATATCGCCGTCCTCGATCGTCAGCGACAGGTTGTCCACCGCCACGACAGAGCCGTACGCCTTCGTGAGATTCTTGATCTCTAGCACGCCATCTCCCCACGTCACACCGCTGAAGTGATATCACGACGGTAGCACTTGGGGACGGACGAAGAGCCTAACCAATACCGATCAGTTCGACCAAGCACGCCTCGGGACGGCAGAACAGGCGGTAGGGCGCGGTCGGCGACGTGCCGACGCCGCGGCTGACGTGCAGCCAGGTGCCCTCCTCGACCACGCGCCCACCGGGCAGCGGCCGCGGCAGCGCGGGGGTGTACCAGTGCAGCCCGGACGCCAGGCTCGGGTCGAGATCGCAGTTGGACGTCACCGCGTGCCCGCCCGGCAGGCACACCTGGCCGCCGTGCGTGTGCCCGGCGAAGACCAGCGGCAGCTCGTCTCCGCACATCGCGTCGAGCACGCGCCGGTACGGCGCATGCGTCACGCCGAGCGACAGGTCGATGCCCGGCGACGCCGGCCCGGCCACGCTCGGATAGTCGTCCAGGCCGATGTGCGCATCGCCGGTGCCGCGCAGCTCGACCCGCGCGCCCGCCACGTCCAGAATCGTCCGATGGTTGTTCAGGTCGACCCAGCCCGCGCGTTGCAGCACCGCCCGCTGGCGGCGCCAATCCAAGATCGTGCGCTGCTCGTTGTCGTCGTCGCCGTGGGGCGCCCGCCGCAGCAGGTAGTGCAGCGGGTTGGACGCCCGCGCACCGAACATGTCGTTCGACCCGAACACGAACACGCCGGGGAACGCGAACAGGCCGCTCAGCGCGCCGGTCAGCTCGTCGATGCCGTCGTCGTGCGACAGCAGGTCGCCGGTGCAGACCACCAGATCCGGATGCAGCGCCGCCAGGCCCGCGATGAACTGGAGCTTGTCCAGCTGGCCCGGGACATAGTGCACGTCCGTCAGGTGCAGCACCCGCAGCCGGGTCGCCAGGCCGGACGCATCGCGCAGCCCGCGCACCGGCACCTCGTGCGAAACGACGTGGAACGCATGCGCCTCGGCCAGCGCGCCGACGAACACACCCAGGCCGGCACCGGCCAGCGCGCCCGCAGCACCCAGCAGGACGCGCCCCGCCCGGTTACCCATGCTGGTTCCCGTTCGGCTTGGTCTCCTGCTCCGTCGGCTTGGCCGGCTGCAGCGTCGGGATGATCACCGTCGGCTGGCTCTGCCCCGGCTGCTGGGCGGCGGGCGCGGTCACGACCGTCGGGGACGGCGTCGGCGTCACCTTCGGCCGCGGCGTGTACCCGCCCTTGAACGTGTTCGGGATCGGCGGCGTCGGCGGCCAGGCCGGGAACGGCGTCTGCGGCT
>WRGV01000158.1 GCA_009787035.1 Propionibacteriaceae bacterium
AAGACGCACGTCAGCTGCGAGCCGATCGCGCGCTGCAGCAGCGCGGCGGCCACCGCCGAATCGACGCCGCCGCTCAGCCCGCACAGCACGCGGCGGTCGCCCACCTGGGTGCGGATCGCCGCCACCTGGTCGTCCACGATGCTGTCGGACGTCCACGTCGGGGTCAGCCCAGCGATGTCGAACAGGAAGTGCTCCAGGGTCTGCTGGCCGCGCTCGGTGTGCACGACCTCGGGGTGCCACTGCACGCCGGCCAGGCGGTGCGCCACGTCCTCGAACGCGGCGACCGGGGCACCCGCGCTGGACGCGGTGGGCGTGAAGCCCGCGGGCGCTTCGGTGACCGCGTCGCCGTGGCTCATCCAGACGCTGAGTTCGGACGGTTCGTCGGCCCCGGACGGTGCGGACAGGTGCAGCGGCGTCCGTCCGAACTCGGAAAGCCCGGTGCGCTCGACCGTGCCGCCCAGCGCCCGCGCCATCGCCTGAAACCCGTAGCAGATGCCGAAAACCGGGATGCCGGCGCGGAAGAGCGCGGCGTCCACCTGCGGGGCGCCGGGCGCGTAGACCGACGCGGGCCCGCCGGACAGGATCACCGCCGCGGGCTGGCGCGCGATGATGTCGGCGGCGCTGAGCGTGTGCGGCACGATCTCGGAATAGACGTGCGCCTCGCGCACCCGGCGGGCGATCAGCTGGGCGTACTGGGCGCCGAAATCGACGACCAGCACGGTGTCGTGGGTTGGCATGTGCCCCAGTCTACGGGCGTGCCCGAGCGGACTGCGCCTGCCTCATGTGTCGTCTCAGCAGCCAGAACCCCCTGCAGACGCCCCCGGAGCCTCGGCATCTTCAGATCAACAGCGCCATCGGCATCATGGACATCATCGTGGACAGCTGCACCCTCTCGCGAGGCCGGAGTCTGCCGACCGGCACCGTGTTCAACAGCTTCGAACTCATCTTCTCCCACACGCCCGCCCATCCGAACCAGGTAGGCATCACCCTCAAAGCGACGGCATCGCAAACCAACGACAAGCCTGGGCTTTCGCCGACGAAGGAGGCCAATGTCACCCGCCTATTGGTGGGGTCCGAACCGAGGAGAGCATTCCGGACGACGCGCGCAACCAGCTGCTTCAGGTCGCGCGGCCCTGCCTACGCACGAGGCTCGACACCATCACTGGCCTGACCCGAACGCCGCCCTTCCCGCTGCCCATCAGGCCTCCGCTCATTCTGATCACGGACATGGCCCAGGCGACTGCACAAGACAAGACGGCATAGCCACCCGACACCGCCCATCAGCTGCGCTGCACTGCCTGTGCTTCGTGCTCGGCACGCACCTGGGCGCGGATCTGTTCGTGGATGCGGACGACCATGGCGGCATCCAAGCCCTGCTGCGCGGCCAGCGTGCACAGGCGTTCGTCCTGCGCCTGCTCGCGCGAGGCGTCCAGCGCCGGCAGGGCTGCACAGGCCTTGAGCTGCCCGATCTGCCGCGTCACCGCGAACCGGCGGGCCAGAACGGCGACCAGCTCGGCGTCCAGCGCGTCCACTTGCGCCCGCAGGCCGTCCAGCTGCCCCTGTGTCCGTTCGTCCACCGTCGTCCCCCTGTCAGCACGGCCACTGTAGCTCCTCACGGCCACGACAAGCGGGATCGTCCACCGACGGCTCGACGTTCGGATCTCGCTGTGCATCTGGTTTGGCATTCAAGAGATAATGGAGTACGACGCATCCACGAGACTCCCAACGACCCTTCCGCGGTGGCCACGATGAGCGTCACTGCAGCAAGCAGGCGCGACTCGACACGCGGCATCAACCTCAGATGAAGTCATTGAGTTGCGCAACGGGCCTGGTGATGGCAGTATCGCACCACGGGGCCCCCGGGAAACAAACCCACCGTGGGGAGCGAGCAGCTAGATGACGAATCGACTGTCAGGGGACCGGAACGGAACGGTCGGCACCAGCGGATGGCCGCAGTTTGTCGCCGATGCAGCCTCATGGCTCCTCTCGCTGGCAGTCACCGTCGTCGTGCTGCAGAACTTCGAAGCCGATCGCACAAACGCCGTCGATGTGCTGATCCTGCTCGGTACCGCCGTCGTGGTACAGGTGATCGTGGGCCTGGTGACCAAGCTGTACCATCACCGCTTCTGGACGGGTTCGCTCGAAGAGGCCCAGATGTTGGTACTCGGCGAGATCATCTGCGGCATCATCGTCTGCATCGTCGCCTTCGCCGCACATCTGCCCGTGCCCGTCCCCGTGCTGGCCACGCCGATCACGGTGTGCCTGAGCCTGTTTGCTCGCTACGTGCAGCGCCGGGTCATCGACCGAATGCACCAGCCGACGGCCAGCAACGCGCATCCGGTGCTGGTGTACGGCGCGGGTGACCTGGGCCGCAGCACCGTGCAACGCATGCTGACCGACGCGAAGAGCCCGTTCGTCCCGATCGGCTTCATCGACGACGATCCGGCGAAGCGCAACATGGTCGTCCGTACCGTGCCGGTGCTGGGCGACGGTTCGCAGCTGGACGACATCCTGGAGACGTCGAAGGTGACCGCGGTCATCGTCGCGATCGCCGTGCCGCCGCCGCAGTTGCTCAACCGCATCCTCGCCGCCACGGCCGACCAGGGCATCGACGTCAAGATTGTGCCGACACTGGAACGCAGCATGGGCCGCCAGACGCTGGTGGGCGCCCCGCGCGCACTCGACATCGAAGACTTGATGGAGCACAGCGCGGCCCATCTGGACATGCAGTCGATCCAGGGATACCTGCGCGGCAAGCGCGTGTTGATCACGGGCGCCGGCGGCTCGATCGGCAGCGAGTTGTGCATGCAGGTGCACAAGCTGGGGCCGAGCGCATTGATCATGCTCGACCACGACGAAACCCACCTGCAAGACACCGAGTTCGCGCTGTACGGCACGGGCCTACTGATGCGCGACAACATCGTGCTGGCCGACATCCGCGACCCCGAGGCCGTCCACAAGGTTTTCGAGCTGTGGCGCCCCGAGGTGGTCTTCCACACCGCGGCCCTCAAGCACGTGCCGATGCTGCAGCGCTTCCCGCAGGAGGCCTGGGACACCAACGTCATGGGTACGCTGAACCTGCTGCAGTGCGCGCGCGAGTTCGGTGTCGAGGCGTTCATCAACATCTCGACCGACAAGGCGGCCGCGCCCACCACGATCCTGGGCCACTCCAAGCGCATGGCCGAGCACCTGACCAGCTGGGCGGGCCAGCATGCGTCCGGACGCTACGTGTCGGTGCGGTTCGGCAACGTGTTCGGCTCGCGCGGTTCGATGGTGCCGCTGTTCCGCAGGGCGATCGACCGAGGCATCCCGATCACGCTGACGCACGAGGACGCGACGCGCTACTTCATGACGATCAGCGAGGCCTGCCAGCTGGTCATCGCTGCAGGGGCAAGCGGCCACAGCGGCGACGTGATGATCTTGAAGATGGGCAGCCCCGTGCGCATCCGCGACATCGCCATGCGACTGATGGAGATCGCCGGCAAACAGACGCAGATCGACATCGTCGGCGTGCGCCCGGGCGAAAAGATCCACGAGGTGCTGACCAGCGAGGACGACGACATGGAGCCCACCACGGATGCGCAGGGCACCATCCGCGCGCACGTGACGCCTATCGATCCCGCTGAGCTCGACTACCAGCTCTGGCACGACGTCGTCACCGGCGAGATCCCGCCGTTGCACGTGCCCGCTCCTCTGGAAATGCCCACCCCACAGATCATCTCACCGGCTCGGACGAAAGCGGCATAACACATGGCCTTCGATATCTTCCTGTCTTCCCCCGACGTCGGTGCGACCGAGGAGCAGGCAATTCTGGATGCCTTGCATTCCGGCTGGATCGCCCCGCTCGGCCCGATGGTCGACGGATTTGAAGACGATATGGCCGGCCGTATCGGCGTGTCGCACGCGGTTGCACTCTCGTCGGGCACTGCGGCCCTCCACCTGGCATTGCTGGCGACGGGCATCGGCAAGGATGACATTGTCGTGACCTCAACGATGACGTTCGCCGCCACCGCAAATGCCATCGTGTACACGGGAGCTCGTCCCTTCTTCGTGGATGTCGATCCCGGCAGCGGTTGCATGGACCCGGGTCTGCTTGCCGAGGCACTTGAGCTGCTGCGCCGCACCGGGCAGCCGGTCAAGGCCGTCATGCCCGTCGATCTGCTCGGCCGGGCCGCGGATTACACACAGATCGAACCGCTGGTGGCTTCGTACGATCTGATGCTGATCCCCGACGCCGCCGAGGCGCTGGGCGCAACGCACGGCGGACGCGCCGCAGGCAGCTTCGGTCTGGCCGCCGCGCTGAGCTTCAATGGCAACAAGATCATCACGACATCGGGCGGCGGCATGCTGCTGACCAACGACGCCGCACTGGCGTCCAAGGTGCGGTACCTGGCGACGCAGGCCCGCCAGCCCGTCATCTGGTACGAGCACACCGACATCGGCTACAACTACCGTATGAGCAACCTGCTCGCCGCCTTGGGACGAGCGCAACTCTCGCGTCTGGATGCGATGATGGTGCGCCGCGCCGCACTGCGCGACCGGTACAAGGCATTCTGGGCCGATGTGCCCGGCGTGACGATTTTCGCCGGCGATGGCGATGAGCATGACAACAAGTGGCTGACGTCGGTGTTGGTCGATCCGGCTCAGGCTGGGTGGACGTCCGAGGATCTGCGGCTGTTCCTCGCCGAGGCACGCATCGAATCTCGTCCGCTGTGGAAGCCCATGCATCTGCAGCCCGTCTTCGCCGATGCCGCCGCGCTGATCACGGGCTCATCCCAGCGCTTGTTCGAGACCGGCCTGACCCTGCCGTCCGGCTCCGTGCTCACCGATCAGGAGCACAACCGCGTCTTCGAGGTGCTCGTCAAGTTCCTGGAGTCGCGTCAGTGACTCCACTCGCTGACACACCCCATCCAATCGGATCGGACTTCGCGTCACCCGGAACCGATCTGTTGCTTGATCGCGATGTAGCGCCGCCTTGGGAGTTGACGCCAGCCACTACTTCATACGTTCAGACGGGCCGTGGAGCGCTTCGACTCATCGCCCGTTCGTTATCTTCTCAAGGCTATGACACCGTCCTGATACCTGCCTTCCTGTGCGAGTCGATGATCTTGCCGTTTGACGAACTTGGTTGGCGCATCATCCCTGTGCCCATGACACACCAGCTGACCATGGACCCGGACGCGCTCCAAGCCG
>WRGV01000159.1 GCA_009787035.1 Propionibacteriaceae bacterium
CCGCCCGGACGGCGCTGGGGGCCGGTTCGGGCCCGCTGCGGCGGCTGCGNGTCGCCGTGAATCCGCGGTCGCTGCTGCCGCGCCGCGACGTGGCGGTGGTGGACGTGCCCGTCATGGCTCCGGTGGCGTCCGGTCCGGTCGATGTGCCGGGGCCAAGCGCCGATGAAGACGCCACGGTGCGCCGCAGCGATCTGCCGGGCGCGGGGCGGCGGATGGCCTGAGGCGGGCTATGCGATNGCGGCGGCCGCGTGCGCGCGGGCCTGCCTGACCAGATCCCAGGTCAGCACGACCAGCGCGATCCAGATGAGGGCGAAGCCGATCCAGCGTGCGGGCTCCATCTGCTCATGGAAGATGAACACGCCGATGATGAAGCCGCAGGTGGGCGTGATGTACTGCGCCAGCGCGAGCGAGACCAGCGGGATCTTGGCCGCACCGGCCGCGAAGGCCAGCAGCGGCAGCGCGGTGGCGGCGCCCGTGCCGATGAGCAGCCACGTGTAGCCCGGGCCGTCCGCGGTGAACGTGCCGCGTCCGCTGGATTGCAGCCAGATCAGGTAGGCCAGCGCGACCGGCGTCATCGCGGACGTCTCGATGCCCAGGCCGATCAGCGGCGTCGTCCGGGCGCCCACGCGGTTCTTGGCCAGCGAGTAGAGGCCGAACGTCAGCGCGAGGCTGATGCTGATCCAGGGGAAGTGCCCCATGCCGACGACGATGACGACCACCGCCGCCAGGCCGATCAGCAGCGCGACCACCTGGGCCTTGCGCACGTGTTCGTGCAGGAATATCACGGCAAACAGCACGGTGACCAGCGGATTCATGAAGTAGCCGAGCGACGAATCGACCACGTGATCGGTGATGACCGCGTAGATGTAGATGAGCCAGTTGAGGCTGACCAGCACGCCGGCGCCCAGCAGCGTACCGATCAGGCGGCGCTGCTTCAGCGTGGCGCGCAGCTTCGGCCAGCCGCGCACGATGGTGATGCCGATGACATAGAACACCAGCGCCCAGACGATCCGGTGCGCCACGATCTCCAGCGAGCCGCTGCGCGTCAGCAGATGGAAGTACAGCGGGAACCCGCCCCACAGCCCGTACGCCACCACCGCGGCGAGCAGGCCGCGCGAATCGTCCGAACCAGGCACGATGCCTGAGTCTACGCAGTTCGCCGGGACGCGGTGGCGGGGGATCAGCAGGTGTTCAGTGCTGAAGCTGCGGGGTGGCGTCGGCGGGCTGCGGCGCCAGCAGGACGGAGCCGGGGCCCGCGCGCCGGTGCGTGACGACCACGAAGGCCGCGCCGAGGACGGCGGCGACCAGGCAGAGCACGCGCAGGCTCACGTGGTCGGCGAGAGGGCCGTACACGGCGATGCCGACGGGGCCCGAGATGGCCAAGATGACCGTCACGATGCCCATGATGCGGCCCAGCAGGGCCGGGGGCACGTTCTCTTGCAGCGCCGTGACGGCGGCCGTGTTGCCGAACGGCACGCTGCCGCCGAACACGACCATGACGACGCAGAACACCCAGACATTGGGGCTGACACCCATGGCCGCCGCACTCAGGCACCATGCGCCACAGGCCGCCACGACCAGCGTCATGCGGTTGCGCGGCCCGCCCCACGCGGCCATGACCAGGCCGCCGACGACCATGCCGACCGACCAGGTGATCTCGACCGCGGCCAGCATCCACTGCTCGTTGCCGAACAGGTGCACCACGAACACCGGGGTCATCTGCGCGAGCGGGAACACCACCACCGACATCGCGGCGAGCAGCACCATGATGCGCAGCAGCCCGGCGTGGTGGCGCACGCCGTCCCAGGCGAGCCGGATCTCGTGGACGTACGCCCGCGCGCCCCGGTGCTCCGCTGCGTGGGCGTCGTCTCGTCGGGCGAGGCGGGGGATGGGGACGGCCAGCGTGAAGCCGATGCCGATGAGGGCGGTGCACACATCGAGCAGCAGGATCCAGCCGAGCGACATCCACGTCAGCAGCACGGCGGCCACCGCCGGCGCGGCCACGAACATGGCCGCCTGCACGGAGGCGTTGACCGAGTTGACCCGCATCAGGTGCTGCACCGGCGTGATCTGGGGCAGCGTGGCGCCCACGGCCGGGCTCTGCACGCCCGAGCCGAGCCCGCGCAGCCCGAGCAGTGCCACGATGAGCCACAGCTGCTGGTGTCCGGCCAGATAGAGCACGGCCATCACGGCTGTGACGACGGCGACGGCGCCGTCCGCGCCGATGATGAGCGGCTTGCGCCAGTACCGGTCGGCCCAGATGCCGCCGGGCAGACAGATCAGTCCCATCGTCAGCTGGCTGGCGACCACGGCCAGCGCATAGATCGTGCCCGAGCCGGTGGTCAGGGCGAGATGCCAGATCACCGCATAACTGACGATGGCCGAGCCCAGCAGCGACACCGTCTGTCCGGACAGAAAGAGCACGACGCCCCGCAGCCAGTGGTGCGGGAGGTCTTGTCCGGACGGTTCGCCGGGGCCAGGGGTCACGCGCTCCAGCCTAGACGATCGACTGGCGGCACCTGCACCGGTCTGTCCATCGGTGGGCGCGGGTCACTCGCTTGAGGCATCCTCGCGGACCTGGAGGCTGATCTCGTCGGCGTCCAGTTCGGCCAGGCGGGCGCGCAGGGTGGCGGACGTGTACGCCCCGATCGATTGGGCCTTGAGCAGCTGCTCGCGCATCGCGTCGAGGCAGGCCAGGCGCAGCTCGGTGAACTGGCGCTGGGCATCGGCGGGGGCGAGGGCGGCGGGCTGGGCGCCATCGTAGACGGGGCTGGCCAGGCCGTTGGCCGGGTCGTCGTCGCCGGTGTGTGCCGCTTCGGGACGCACGTGGGGGGCCGGCGGTGCGGGCAGCCCCTGGGGCGTCGCGGGCGCTGCGCCGCCCGGCACGCCGCCGACGCGGGCGCGGACGGTGCGCACGATGGCGGGGTCGTACGGCGTCCCGTCGGCCTGGCACAGATCGGGGTCGTCGAGCAGCGCGCTTCCTGCCGCGGCCAGTTCGGCGTCGAGGTGCTCGCGCTCACCCTCGGGGGCCGTATCGCGCCCGGCCAGGCCGAGCCAGCGCACGACGAACGGCAGCGTCCCGCCTTGCAGGATCAGCGATCCGGCCGCGACGGTGAAGGCGATGGCCACGAGCAGCGGGCGGTGCGGGGTGTCCAGCGGCAGGGTCTGGGCGGCGGCCACGGTGACGACGCCCCGCATGCCCGCCCAGGTCAGCAGCACGCCCTCGCGCGCGTGCAGCGGCTCGCGGTTGAGGTACTCGACGTCGGCCAGATACCGGCGCACCGCGTCGCGCATCCGCTCGAACCGCACCCGCAGCGCCTCCGGCTGGTGTCGCCCGAACGCGTGGGCGTGTGTGTGCACCGTGTCCGGGTGCTGGTCGGGCCCGCGGCGCGCGAACAGGCGCGCCACCAGGCCGGTGCGGTGGGCCAGGTGCAGCGCGTGCTTGTGGGGGCCGGACGCCGTCGTCCCCGCCAGCTCGCGCGCCTGCCGCAGCAGCGCCTGCGTGTCCGGGTTTCCCCGGGTGCCATCCGGCTGCACCGGCGCCAGCTCGTCGATGCGCTCGCGGACGGCCCGGGCATGCTCCTGCCACTGATCGCGCACCTGCGTCTTGCGCCGGGTGCGCCGCGCGACGACCGCGAGCACGCCCGTCAGGAAGACGCCCCGGATGACCAGTGTGGCGACGATGCCGCACGCCCCGATCACCAGCGCGGTGCTCACCCCGTCCGAACTGCGCGACAGGTCGGTGACCAGGCCCTTCATCTGCAGGCCCATCAGCAGGAAGACGGCGCCCTCGGCCAGGAACTCGATGGTGTCCCAGTTGGCGCGTTCGGTCATGCGCTGCGTCGCCGATAGCGAGTGCGGGCCGCGCCGCAGCGACGCGATGCCGGCCGCGACCACGGCCACCAGGCCGGACGCGTGCACCAGGTCGGCGGGCAGGAACGCCACGAAGGGGACGAGCAGCGACACGGCCGTCGCGGCCACCGTGTTGTCGATGCGCGCCCGCAGCCACACGCCGCACAGCCCGACGACCGTGCCGATGGCGTAGGCCATCAGCGCCGCGTACACGAAGTCCTTGGTGACGCCCCAGGCCGACAGGCCGACGGCGCCGGCGGCCAGCGCGCTGCGCAGCAGCACGAGGGCGGACGCGTCGTTGAGCAGCGACTCCCCGTTGAGGATGGCCAGCACGCGCGGGCTGAGCCCGAGCCCCTTGACCACGCCGGTGGCGGCGGCGTCCGTGGGGCTCAGCAGTGCGCCCAGCGCGATCGCCACCCCCAGCGGGATCTCCGGCTCGACCTTGTGGACGGCCCAGCCGAGCACGACCGCGGTCAGCACCACCAGCAGCGCGGCCAGTGCGGCAATCGGGCCCAGGTCGCGGCGGAACTCCACGGTCGACATGCCCAGCGCCGACGCGTACAGCAGCAGCGGCAGCAGGCCCATCATGACGATCTCGGGGTCGAGGGCCAGGCGTTCCGTCCCCGGCACGAAGCTCAGGCCGACGCCCACCAGCACGAGAATCAGCTGCGGCGCCACCGACAGCCGCTTGCCCACGACGCTGAGCAGCGCGATCAGCGCGACGGCCGCGATCCCCAATGCCATGATCTCCACAGCGTTCAGTGTGACATGCGCACACCCGTCCAGACACACCGTCCGTCGTTACGCCAACGGTTGGTCGCGTCCGATAGGCTGGAGACCCGTGAGAGGCACGAAAGACACCAAGCACATATTCGTCACCGGCGGGGTCGTGTCCTCGCTCGGCAAGGGGCTCACGGCATCCTCGCTCGGCAACCTGCTGGTCGCCCGCGGGCTGCGGGTCACGATGCAGAAGCTCGATCCGTATCTGAACGTCGATCCGGGCACCATGAACCCGTTCCAGCACGGCGAGGTGTTCGTCACCGAGGACGGCGCCGAGACCGACCTGGACATCGGCCACTACGAGCGCTTCCTCGACCGCAACCTGACCGCGCAGGCCAACGTGACCACCGGCAAGGTCTACAGCACCGTGATCGCGAAGGAGCGCCGCGGCGACTACCTGGGCGACACCGTGCAGGTCATCCCGCACATCACCGACGAGATCAAGGCGCGCATGCTCGGCGTGGCCCAGCCCGGCGACGACGTGGTGATCCACGAGATCGGCGGCACGGTCGGCGACATCGAGTCGCTGCCGTTCCTGGAGGCCGCCCGCCAGG
>WRGV01000160.1 GCA_009787035.1 Propionibacteriaceae bacterium
TCAGGCGTGGCGTCCGCCCGAGACGCCCGCGCAGCCCAGCGGCGACGTGGGTTCGTACGCGCCCGCCGACGTCGACTTCGGTCCGGGCGCNGGCATGGGTTCGGGNCTGGACGACGACGCGTCCCAGGGCGGTTCGCCGGCAAAGTAGGCCCGCGCGCGGCGCCTGGGCGGGCCGTCTGCCATGCGATCAGAATTGTCAGTGGGGCCTGGCAGGATGGAACCACCCGAGGAGAGGGACATCCCTGTGACGGTCAGAAAGAGAGCCCCCAAGAGCAACCGGCCGGCTGCGGACATCGTGCGCTCGTCGGCGGTCGAGTACCTGACGTTTGTCGCCGCCACCGGTGAAGGCGGCGTGGAGGCCGTCTATGCCGACGAGAACGTCTGGTTGACCCAGAAGATGATGGCGACGCTCTATGGTGTCACCGTGCAGACGGTGTCGTACCATATCAACAAGATCATGGCAGACAATGAGGTGGCCAGAGAATCAGTTATCAGAAGTTTTTTGACTACTGCTGCGGATGGTAAGAAGTATCAGACGCAGCACTACAGCCTGGCGGCTATCATTGCAGTCGGCTACAAGGTCGATTCTGAAAGAGCAGTGCAGTTTCGGAAGTGGGCCACGCAGATCGTCGAGGAGTTCGCCATCAAAGGTTTCGCGATGGACGACGAGCGGCTGAAGCGCGGCGGTTCCATCCTGACTCCTGACTATTTCGAGGAGCAGCTTGCCCGTGTTCGTGAGATCCGGATGAGCGAGCGGCGCTTCTACCAGAAGATTACCGACATCTACGCCACTGCCATCGACTATGATCCCCAGGCGACTGCGACCAGGCGTTTCTTCACGACTGTTCAGAACAAGCTCCATTGGGGCATCCATGGCCGCACGTCCGCCGAGGTGATCGCGGAACGTGCCGACGCTTCCCGCAGTCACATGGGGTTGACGACATGGAAAGACGCTCCAGACGGCAAGATCCAGCAGTTCGACGTGGTGGCTGCAAAGAATTACCTGACCGAGGATGAGCTCGAACAACTTGAGCGTCTGGTCTCGGGATACATCGACCTGGCCGAGTCGATGGCCCGAAGGCACATCCCGATGACGATGGCCGATTGGGAGAAGCGTCTTGACATCTTCATTGAGACGACAGACAGGATGGTTCTCCACGATGCCGGGAAGGTCACGGCGGCGATAGCGCGTGCTCATGCGCTGAGTGAGTTCGAGAAGTACCGGCTGATTCAGGACGATCTGTTCAGGTCGGACTTTGACCGCTTCTTGGAGGTGGAGGCTGAGCGGGGGCAAGCAGAAGGGGACGACGACCCGTTGCAGCAGTGAGGCTCAGTTCATCGGCATGAGGCGCTTGTCGGAGTCGAGCGTCAGTGGGGCACCCGGCTGCACGCACAGCGTCACGATGCCCTCGATGAAGCCCCACAGGCCGCCGACGCCGATCGTGACGATCGACACCAGGATCTGCAAGATGCCGAGCCCGATGTTGCCGCGGTAGAACTGTCCCACGCCTATCCCGCCCAGGAAGATGCCGAGCAGTCCGGCGGCCAGGCGTGACTTCGTGCTGACCTCGAATGTCCCGTAGGCCGTCTGGCACATCTGCCCCGGGATCATGGGCCCGCCCGCGGGCGCGGGGTATGGCATGGGTGGATAGGCGTATCCAGGTGGATACGCCTGCGATGCGTACCCGGCATCTGGATCGTACGTGCCGTCCGCGCGCCAGGGGTTGGTCGGCGTGCCGACGGGCGGGGCGCCGAACGGTGGCGTCCCCGCGGGCTCGGCCATCTCGGGCGAGGCCTGCGGCGTCATCCCGGTCAGCGGATCCGGCTGGGTCTCCCACCAGCGGTCCTGGCTGGGCGTGGGGTTGACCGGATCGGGCTGTGCGGACTCCGCCATGGTGTGCTCCTGGGGGCATCGGTGTGACAAACGTGTACGTCACTCATCGTAGGCGATCACAAATGACGATCCGACACCGCTGGGTGCACGTTTGTCACACACAGCGCCGCCCGCGGCGCGCCTCAGCGCTTGGTGGTCTTGCGGGTCGTGGTGGTCTTGCGGGTGGACGACGCGCGGCGGGTGGTGCGCTTGGGCGCCGGCCCCTTGGCGCGCTTCTCGGCCAGCAGCTCGGCGGCACGGTCGAGCGTCACGGTCTCGGGGTCGTCGTCGCGGCGCAGGGTCGCGTTGGTCTCGCCGTCGGTGACGTACGGGCCGAACCGCCCGGCCTTGACCTGGATGGGCTTGCCGGAGTTCGGATCGTCGCCCAGCACGCGCGCCGCCGCGGCGCCGGCCGCGCCGGACGAAGCCTGCCCCCGCCGCGTACGCGGCTGCGCATACAGCGCCAGCGCCTGCTCCAAGGTCACGGTGAACAGCTCATCTTCGCTTGTCAGCGAGCGATAATCGGACTCCCCGCGCTTCAGGTACGGCCCGTAGCGGCCGTTCTGGGCGGTGATCTGCAGCCCCTCCGGGTCGTCGCCCACCACGCGCGGCAGGCTCAGCAGCCGCAGCGCGTCGTCCAGCGTCACGGTGTCCAGCGACATGGTCTTGAACAGCGACGCGGCCTTCGGCTTGGCCGCGGCGGCCTTCTTGCCCTTGCCCGCCGCGGGTGCGGCCTCCGGCAGCACCTCCGTGACGTAGGGCCCGTAGCGTCCGTCCTTGGCGACGATGGTGTGCCCGGTCGCCGGGTCGGTGCCCAGCTCGCGCTCGGCGATGGCGGACGGCTTGGCCAACAGCTCCTGCGCGACGGCGAGCGTCAGCTCGTCGGGGGCCATGGATTCCGGGACATTCGCGCGGCGCCCCTGCTCGTCCTCCACATATGTCCCATATCGGCCGACGCGCACGTCCACGCCCGCGCCGAGCGGGAAGGTCGACAGCGCCTTGGCGTCGATGTCCCCCAGGTCGGTGACCAATTGGGACAAACCGTCATCCTTGCCCGGGGCTCCGAAGTAGAAGCCCTGCAGCACCGCCACCCGCTTGGCCTTGCCGGTGGCGATCTCGTCCAACTTGTCTTCCAGGCCGGCGGTGAACGCGTAGTCGACGAGGTTGGTGAAGTGGCTCTCCAGCAGCGCCGTCACGGCGAACGCGAGCCAGGTCGGCACCAGCGCCGAGCCGCGCTTGAACACGTAGTCGCGCTCGGTGATCGTGCGGATGATGCTGGCGTACGTGCTGGGCCGGCCGATCTCCAGCTCCTCCAGCTTGGCCACCAGGCTGGGCTCGGTGTACCGCGACGGCGGTTTGGTCTGGTGCGTCTCGGCGTCCAGCGCGCGCACGTCCAGCGCCTGCTCGGGCGCCAGGTGCGGCAGCGGGCGGGCGTCCGGCTCGGCCGCGTCGTCGTCGCCGGACGACTCGACGTACACCTTCCGGAACCCGGCGAACGTGATCGTGCGCCCCGACGCCGCGAACCCGCAGTGGCGCACCGCCTCGTCCGTCCCCGCCAACGAAACCCGTTGTGGCAGCGCCGCGTCGATGCGCACCGACACCTGCTGCCCACGGGCGTCCGCCATCTGGCTTGCGACCGTGCGCTGCCAGACCAGCTCGTACAGGTGCAGCTTGTCGCCGCTCAGCTTGGTCTGCGCGGGCGTCGCGAAGTGCTCGCCGGACGGACGGATCGCCTCGTGCGCCTCCTGCGCGTTCTTGACCTTGGACGCGTACGTCCGCGGCGCCTTGGGCAGGTACTCGGAACCCCACAGCGATGCGATCTGTTCGCGCGCGGCCTGGATCGCCTGGTCGGACAGCGTCACCGAGTCGGTACGCATATAGGTGATGAAGCCCGACTCGTACAGCTCCTGCGCGACCGACATGGTGCGCGCGGTGGTGAAGCCGAGCTTGCGTCCGGCCTCCTGCTGCAGTGTGGTGGTGCGGAACGGCGCGGCCGGGCGCAGCGTCAGCGGCCGGGCCTCGACCGAGCTGACCGTGAAGGCGGCGCTGGCAAGGGCGTCCGCCAGCATCTGGGCGTCGGCGGCGCTCAGCGCCAGCAGGTCGTCGCCCTTGAGGCCGCCCTGGGGGGTGAAGTCGCGTCCGGAGGCGATGCGCCGCGCGTCCAGCGTCGTCAGCCGCGCGCCGAAGGTGGCCGGATCGCCGGGACGCACGTCGCCGGGCCGCGGTGCCAGCGTGGCCTCTATATCCGCATAGTCAGCAGGAACGAAGGCGATGCGTGCGCGCTCGCGGTCGACCACCAGCCGCGTCGCCACCGATTGCACGCGCCCGGCCGACAGCCGCGGCATGACCTTGCGCCACAGCACCGGGCTGACCTCGTAGCCGTACAGCCGGTCGAGGATGCGCCGGGTCTCCTGCGCGTCCACCAGGTCGACGTCGAGCTCGCGCGGGTGCTGCACGGCCTCCTGGATCGCGCCGGGCGTGATCTCGTGGAAGACCATGCGCTTGACCGGCACCTTGGGCTTGAGCTCCTGCAGCAGGTGCCAGGCGATGGCCTCCCCCTCGCGGTCCTCATCAGTGGCGAGCAGGAGTTCGTCCGCGCTTGCCAGAGCCTGTTTGAGCTGCTTGATGACGGGCTTCTTGTCGGGGGTCACGACGTAGATAGGCTTGAAGCCGTCGTTCACGTCGATGCCTGTGCGCGCCCACGGCTGGCCCTTGTACTTGGCGGGCACCTCGGACGCGCTGGTGGGCAGGTCGCGGACATGGCCGCGGCTCGACTCGACCTGGTAGCCCCGGCCCAGGTAGCTGGCGATCTTGGACGCCTTGGCCGGCGACTCCACGATGACCAGCTTGCGGGTCTGTTCCACGGTCATTCACCTCATATATGAGTCGTTTCGCCGGGCAGAAGCACGACATCCCGACAAACCGACACTATAGGCGGTCGTCCACAGACAGTCACACGGGCGCTGCTGGCGTGGGCGTTTCGGACCGGTGCCGCAGGCGGTCGCGCGGGCGGAAATTGCTATGTCTGATAGCTATCGACGCTCGGCGTGGGACAAACCTGCGCCGGCAAGCCCCAGAATCGCCAATCTGAGTCGTTTTCGGGGTTCCAGGATGCTGTTTGTCCCGCGGCATCGCGGCGATCGTCTCTGTGGAGTGCGCGTTGCCCAGGGTGTTCGGCCTGTTCTGAGCGCCCGCGGATCGATCGCTGATGACAAAGTCCACTGAGCGGGTGCAAAGTGCAAGTGAAGTGTAAATGACTGTAAGATTTACACTTATGGGCAGTATGGTGAACCCAT
>WRGV01000161.1 GCA_009787035.1 Propionibacteriaceae bacterium
ACTCGTTGTCGGCGCTGTCCGGATCAAGGGCCTCCGAACCGACCAGCGCGGTGTTGCACAGCTCCTGCCCGCCGGTGTCGGCGCCGGCCTGCAAGGTCACCAGGGCGGTGGCCGACTCTCCCACGCCCAAGGCGCCCATCGGGCAGTGGATGATCACCGTCTGATTGGCGGTCACCTCCGGGGCCGGGCAGGCCGCGCCGGTCGCATCGGTGGCCGTCACGAAGGTCATGCCGGTGGGCACGGTGTCGCTCAACTCGGCGTCGTCCACCACCGACGGCCCCTGGTTGGTCACCGTGAGCACATACTGCGCGTTCTGCCCCGCCACCAGCGGCGACGTCGCCAGCGTCTTGGTCACTTTGGTGTTGGCGACGCGCTGCACGACCAGCGAGGCGCTCGTCTGGTTGTTGGCCAGGTTCGGGTCGGGCGTGGTCGCGGTGATGCTGGCATCGGCGACATACGTGCCCGGTGCCGCATTGGGCGGCACCGACACCGTGATCGTGCCGGTCGGCAAGCCCATGACCGGCTCGGTCTGGTAGAGCGGCCCGGTGGCCAGTCGCACGCAGGTCAGCGTCACCACGCCGTTCTGGGTGGCCGGCTGACACGTGTAGCCCGGCAGGGTCGCCGACACCAGCCCGAAGCCGGCCGGCAGCGTCACCGTCAACACCGGCGAATCGGCCGCCGACGGGCCCGCGTTGACCACCGTCAGCGTGTACGTGGCGTTGCTGCCGGCCGCCACCGCGGTCGTGGGCGCGACCAGCTGCGGCGACAGGTCGGCCTGCGCGTCCAGCTCGGCCAGCGCCGAGGCGGCGTTGTTGTCCGGGTTCGGATCGGTCACGCCGGCCTGGGCAGGCGCGATGGTCGCCTCGTTGTCCAGCGTGCGCGGCAGCGTCGCATAGGTGTCGCATCCGGCGGCGTTCGGCGTGCTCGACGCGTCGTCCGGATCGCTCGGCGCGCCCGGCTGGCAGCCCGGGCCGGTGCCGGGCAGCCGCAGGTCGCCGGGCAGGGTGTCGGTGACGACGCGAACCGGCTGGCTGGCACCGACGTCCAACGCACCCACCGCGCAGGTGATCACCTCGGCCGTGCCGGTGGTGATGTTGCCGGGTGTGGCGACCGTGCAGTCGGTGGACGCCGCGTCCAGCACCAGCCCGAGCGGCAGCGTGTCGGTGATGGTGGACGCGCCCGAGGCGGACGGCCCGGCGTTCAGCGCCGTCAGCGTGTAGCCGACCTGGTTGCCGGCCTCGAAGACCGACTGGCCGGCGCCGTTCTGTGTCGGCGTGGCGTCCACATACTTGAACAGCTGCAAGTCGGCCTGCTGGATCACGTCCACCGTCGTCGTGCCGGTGGCCGGGCCCGGCGTCTGCGTGGGCGAGGTCGTGGTGGCCGAGGCCGTGTTGGGGATGGCGTCACCACTCACGTCCGGGTCGATCGTGCCCGACACGACGACGGTCACCGGGTCGGGCGAGGGCGGCGGGAAGCCCGCCGGCACGACACCGAGATCGCAAGCCACGCTGCTTCCGGACGCGGCGATCGCGCAGGTTCCCTGCGAGGCCAGGGCCGAGGTGGCGTGGAAGCCGGCCGGCAGCGGATCGGTCAGCTGCACGCCCTGGGCGTCCGCGTAGAACTGCCCGTCGGTCGCGTCCGGAATCGGCCCCGACGGCTGGCTCACCTGGATCATGTAGCTGAACGTCGTCCCGGCGACAAGCTGGCCGTCCGGCCCGTTGCCGGCGGCCGCGTACTTGGCGACCTGCAGCTGCGAGACACCGGTGCCGATGTCCAGCGGCGTCTCGCCCTCGTTGTTGTCGGCATTGGCGTCGGGGGTGATGCTGGAGACGAACGACCAGCCCAGGCCGGTCGTGCCGGGGGCCAGGCCGCTCGGGACGCCGAACAGGATGCGCACGCTGACTTCGCCGCCCGGCGGCACCGACGTGCCCTGTGCGCCGTCGTCCAGCGGGCAGTGCAGGTCGAAGCTGACGATCGTGCAGGCGGCGTCGGACGTGAACGTGCCGTTGTTCCAGACGACGTACGGCGAGAGGTCGCCGGTGTCGGCGTCTCTGGCGGCCGGGTTGATCAGCGGCGCGTTGTAGCTCATCACCAGCGCGGTGCCCTTGGCGGTGGCCGCGCCGAGGTTCTTGTAGTCGATCGTCATCCAGACGAAGGTGCCCGGCGTCAGCGTCGTGATCGCCGCGCCCGGCGGGGAATCCGTGCCCGCGAACGTGTTCCAGGTCACGCCGGTGACGGCCATGTCGGACAGCGCCGCGATCGGCACCTGCGCGCTGGCCTGGTTGTTCTGCAGCGACGGGTCGGGGGTCGTCCCGGTGACCGAAGCGGTGTTGGTCAGCACCGTGCCGTCGTCCACATCGGGTGAGACGTTGGCCTCGATCTGCACCGTCCAGGTTGCGTCGGCCGCCAGGTCCGCCCCGGCGCAGGTGACCTGCTGGCCGCTCACCGTGCAGGCCGACGAGGTCTGCGAGCCGTCCGCGGTCGGGGCGATCGGGGTCAGCCCGTCGGGCAGCGTGTCGGTGATCGTCGGGGTCGAGGTGCTGGGCCCGGCGTTGGTGACCGTCAGCGCGAACGTACCCGTGCCGCCGGCCGACCACGGCGTCGCGGTCTGGGCCGTCTTGGTCAGCTGCAGATCGGCCTGCGGGGTGCCGCTGAACGTCCAGGTGGCCTGGTTGTTGGTGGTGTCCGGATCGGGGGTGTCGGCGGAGACGGTGGCCGTCTCGACCATGCCGGAGGTGCCGGTCTGGGTGGCCTGTGTGTTCAGCGTGAGGGTGACATCGGGGCCCACCGGCACATCGCCCAGCTGGCAGTTCCAGGCGCTGCCGTCCGCGGCGGACGTGAAGGCCGCATCGCACGTCACCCCGGCGGGGAGGCTCGCCCCCACATAGACCAGCCCGGCCGGGATGAGGTCGGCCAGCGTGGCGTTGCGGGCGGTGGACGGCCCGGCGTTGTGCACGGTGATGGTGTAGCTGACCGCATCGTTGGTGTTCGGCGGCAGCGTCACCGGGCTGGTCTTGGTCACCGACAGGTCGGCCTGGCCGGTCAGCGGCGCAGTCGCGGTGGCGGTGTTGTTGGTCAGGTCCGGGTCGGCGCTGGTCGCGGTCGCGGTGGCCGTGTTGGTGTACGTGCCGCCGGTCTGGTCGGGCGCGATGCGCCCGCTGATCGTGATCGTGGCGCTGGCACCGGGCGCCCCGGACGTGCCGGCGGGCAGCGTGCCCACGGTGCAGACGATCGGCGACGCCTGCGTGCAGGTGCCGCGATCGGATACGACGCTGCCGAGCGTGAAGCCGTCGGGCAGTGCGTCGTTCACCTGGACTTCGGTCGCGTCCGACGGCCCCCAGTTGGTCGCGACGATGGTGTACGTCGCCTGGCCGCCGGCGATCAGCGTCGTCGGGGCGACGGACTTGGTCAGCCGGACGTCGGCGCTGGCCGCACCGACCGTGCCGGCCGAGGTGGCCGCATTGTTGGTGGTGTCCGGGTCGGGCGTGGACGCCACGACCGATGCCTGATTGGTGAAGGTGGCCCCCGGTGCAGCCAGGCTGGCCACCTGCGCGTTCACGGTGACCGAGGCCGACTGCCCGGCCGCCAGGGCGGCGGCGGTGCAGGTCAGCGCCGTCCCGGTGCCGGCGGCGCAGGTCAGGTCGTTCGAGGTCGCCGCACCCAGGGACAGCACGGCCGCGCTGTCAGCGGGCACCCGGTCGGTGACCACGACGCCCGTCGCGTCGGACGGCCCGGCGTTGCTGATCGTCAGCGTGTACGTGAGCGGCGAGCCCGGCGTCGCGGTGAGGCTGGCCGGGGTCTTGGTGATCGACAGATCGGCTTGATGCGTCAGCTGCGCGGTGGCCGAGGCGACGTTGTTGCCGGGGGCCGGATCGTTGGTGACCGCGGCGACCCGGGCCACATTGGCCACCGAGGTCTGCCCCGCGGGCGCACCGGACGGCGTCAGCACCTGCACGCGAACGACGTCCGAGTCGCCGACGGCCATGTCGGGCAGCGCGCAGCTCAGCGCATTGCTGCTGATGGTGCAGCTGGCCCCGGTCGCGCCCGACACGTCGACCTGGCCCAGCTGGGTGCCCGTCGGCGCCGGATCGGTCAGTGTGACACCCGTGGCGGTGTTGGGGCCGTTGTTGACCACGGTCAGCGTCGCCCACAGCTCCTGGCCCGCGGCCGCCGGATCGGGCGTCATCGTCTTGGTCAGCGCCAGGTCGGCCTGCGAGATCACCGGGGTCGCGGTGGTCGGGGTGTCGTAGGTGGCCGCGATGCCGAGCGTGCCGGTGACGTAGGCCAGGTGCGCCGAGTTGCTGATCGTGGTGCCGGCCGCGCCGGGCAGCACGGTGGCCTGGAAGGCGTAGCCGGTCGTGCCCCCCGCGGGCACCTGCCCGCCGGCGGTCGCGGTGGCACCCGTTCCGACGCGCACCTGGACGGTCGAACCGGTGAACTCCCCCACGTCGTCCCCGGCCTGATCGGTCAACGGCGTCTGGCTTCCGGACGCGGTCAGCAGCGCCAGCGAGCCGGGGACGTACGCCGTCCCGGCCGGGAGGACGTCGGTCGAGACCATCTGTCTGGCGGGATCTTGGCCGGTGTTGTTGAGCTGAACGACGTACTGCAGCGTGTCGCCGGGCTGGGCCGGGCTGTTCCCAGCCAGGTCCTGGACGGTCTTGGTCGAGGTGCTGAAGTCAGGTGCATACAGACTGATCGCCGTGGCCAGCACGCCCGGGTAGTAGACGTCGCCGTTGCTGCTGAACGTGAACGTCGCGCTCCTGGCGTCGTTGGCCACCGCACCCGGCGCGCTGAGGTTCTTGATGTCGAAACCCATCATGTTCTGGTAGGCCGGGGTGCGGGCGGTGACCGAGGTGCCGTCGGTGTCGTCGGTGCTGTCGAAGAAGTTGGAGCCCGGCGAATCCGCCGTGGCCAGCTGCGTCGAGTTCATCTTGGTGTAGTCACCGGTCAGCGTCAGGTCGCCCTCGTAGGCCACCATGGACAGGCGCGTGTCCACGGTGCCGCTCAGCGGGGCCTGGAAGCCGGACACGGTGATCGTCTGCGGCGAGCCGTTCGCGACGGCCGCGAAGCCGTCGAAGACCGTCAGGTTGCGCAGCGGCATCCCCGGTGCGGAATACGCCACGAACAGCGACCAGCCGGCGTAGCGATCGGACCCGGTCGCGGCC
>WRGV01000162.1 GCA_009787035.1 Propionibacteriaceae bacterium
CATCACCGGGACACCGTCCGGCACCCAGCTCGGCCTCAACGCCACCGTCCTCGGCACCGCCATCCAAGCCATCGCTACCAACCCCGACAACATCACCACCATCACCACCGCCTGGGGCAAGGAACTACCCGACTACCTGGACGCCCACATCCACACAGACCAGACGTCCCTGACCGAGCTCTACCTATTCCCCAGCGGCTCGCCCGCGGGATACCTGGCCGACCAGACAGCCGACGTACTCGCGTTCATCGTCAACAATGCCCGCACCGGCGCACCAGGCGGCGCCTGGGGCTCCACAGCGGCAACCATCGGCACCGCAGGCGCCCACATGGAAGAAACGATCTACCCGGCCTGGGTGACCGCCCTGGCACACACCGGCTGCTTCGCCCCCGACGCGATCGCACAGATCAATCAGCTTCACAACTTGAACATCCCCAACCCGGCCGAACCGATCACCAGCGGCCAGACGAAGCTGCCCGCCCCGTTGACCCGTTCCGGCGGGACCTGGGAATTCGACCTCTCCTCCGCAGGCGGCCAAGCATGGCTGGCCGCCACCGAAATCGTCGGCGCAGCGCAAAGCATCAGCGGAGCCAACGTCGGCAGCCCCGTAGACACCCGGTTCGTGGTGCCACTGCCATGAGGATCCGGGTGCTGACCTCGGGCTGCGCGGCACTGCTGATCGCGGGCCTCGGACTGACCGGATGCGCGCAGAAACCACCCGCTGCCGGGTTCACCGAGGCCACCTTCACCAGCATGACCGCACCCGTCACCGTGTCCTTCGTACAGAACGGCACAACCGGGAGCACCACCGACCAGATCCAGATCGCCCCCGGCATCCAACACGCCATCAACACCGACTGGTCCGACCACGGCACCGCCGCAGGACAAGCCCTCGTCCACGCCGCCTGCCCCCAGACCGGGCAAAACCCCACCCCATCCCAGGCGACCGTCGCCACACAACTGCTCATCTACGCCGCGTCGCAACGCCAGACCAACCACGCCTGGACACCCCAACCCGGCATCGCGTCTGCCATCGCCCAAACCATCGCCTGCCACATCGACGACCTCTACGCCGACGCCCCCCACACCGACACTCTCGACCCCACAAAGATCGACTGGCCACAAACCCCCATCACCGGACAAGCCACCACCCACCTGGGCGTCAACGCCACCGTCCTCGGCACCACCATCCAAGCCATCGCCACCAACCCCGCCGACATCACCACCATCACCACCGCCTGGAGCAACCACCTGCCTGACTACTTGAACAGTCACATCCCCACCGAGCAGCAGGCCATGGTGACGTTCTACTTTCAGACAGTCCAGACCACGCAGACACATTTGGCACTGGAAGCAACAGACTCATTGATCTTCGTCACTGCCAACGCCATGGCCGGCGTCTCCGACGACACCTCGGACGCACCCATGCATGCGATCATGGCCGCCGGAAGCACCGCTGCCGACACGATCTATCCGACCTTCGTGAAGTCACTGTCCCACAACGGGTACTTCGCACCAGACATCATCGCCCAAGCGAACCAACGCTACAAAGTGGATATCCCAGACCCCACGAAACCCCTGCCGGCCGCAGATAGCACGAAAGTGCTCAGCGCACCCCTGACCATGACTGCCAGTGGATGGACGTTTGACAATACTTCAACGAGCGGTGCGCAATGGCTGAGCGACAGCCACATTTCAGGAATCGCTCTAGCCTTGCCGACGGCGCAGGTCAGCGACCCATCTGATACCCGGTTCGTGGTGCCGCTGCCATGAAGAGACGACTGCTGACGCCGGCCTGCGCGTTGCTGATCGCGGGCCTCGGTTTGACCGGATGCGCGCAGAAACCACCCGCCGCCGGGTTCACGGATGCATCTTTCACCAGCATGACTTCAGCGGTGACGGTGGTCATCGACCCGGACGGCCTGCCCGGAGGCGCCCAGACCCATGTCCAGATCGCGGCCGGCATCCAACACGCCGTCGACACCGACTGGTCCGACCACGGCAGTGCCGCCGGCCAGGCACTCGTCCACGCCGCATGCCCCCAAGACGGACACGCGGCAACCACCCCTCAAACGACTGTCGCCACCCAACTGCTCATCCTGGTCGCATCCAAGCGCCAACAGGACCACACATGGTCACCGCAAACCGGACTAGCGTCAGCAACAGCCCAGGTAATTGCTTGCCACATCGACGATGTATTCCGAGTCTCACCATACTTCGACCCGAATGACCCTTCCAGAATAGATTGGCCCGCCATGCCTATTGCCGGCGCAGTCAATACGGCCGATTCGAGCGCGCCTCATCTGGGCATCAGTGCCCTCGTCTTGGGTACCGTGTTGCAGTCAATTGCCGTTGACCAATCGGCGGCGGAACTTGTGACCACCGCATGGACGCACGCCCTGCCTGGCTACCTGGCTGACACCATTGCGACAGACCAGGAAACGATGCTGAAGTTCTACTGCTGGATGGTGAAGTCGTCACCTGTCAACGCTGTGAAGCAAGCATCGGACTCCCTGACCTTTCTCAATGAGAACACATCGGCCGGCCTGCCTTCCGAAACATCTAGCGCGGGCAAGACAGAAACTTCCAAGGCCAATGACAACGCATTTGAGCAGATATTCCCGGACTTTGTCAATGTGCTGGCCTCATTGGGCTACTTTGCGCCAGATTTGGTAGTGAAAGTGAATCAGACCTGCGGTCTTAGCATCCCTAATCCAATGGATCCGGTGCCGGCTCCGGGAGCACAGTCGGCAGCGAAGCTGAACGCGCCACTAACCAACACCGATGGCGGATGGTCGTTCGCTGCCAGCTCGCCAGGCGGAGTCCAGTGGCTGTACGACAGTGGGATTTCTGGAATATCACCAGAGCTGGGTGTCACCAGTATCGGGTTCGCCGATACCAGGTTCGTGGTGCCGTTGCCCTAGACCAGCAGGGTCTGGCGCAGCTCGTCCACGTCGTGGCACAGGGCCACGGGGTTCTGCGCGACCAGCTCGGCCTCGATGCCGGCGCCCCAGGTGACGGCCACACCGGCCATGCCGGCGGCATGGGCCGCCTGGATGTCGTAGATCGCGTCGCCCACATAACAGCACACGGACGGATCGGCCTCCAGCACTGCGCAGGCAGCCAGCAGCGGCTCAGGGTCGGGCTTGTGGGTCGCCGTGTCTTCCATCGTGCCGACCAGGCGCGTGACATCGTCCAACCCCGCGAGCCGCATCGTCTGGACGGCACCCGCGCGCCGCTTCGCCGTGACGACGCCGGTGACCGCACCGGCCGCCGCCAGATCGGCCAGCAGCTGCGGCACGCCCGGATACCCCGAGACCACATCGTCCGCATGCTGCTCGAAGTACGCCGAATAGACGTCCTGGAGCTGGGCGGCGTGCAGGGGATCCTCGCGCGTGAACGTCTGCTGCAAGGTCTCACCGATCCATGACAACGCATCGGCCCCGTTGATCACGCGGCCCGTGACGCTCAGGAACGCATGGCCATAGGCGGCGACGATCAGATCCAGGCTGTTGGCCAGTGTGCCGTCCAGATCGAACAGGATGACGGGCCAACGAAGCTGCGGGAGGGCTGCATTCGGTGCGGACACGTGGACACCCTATCAGCCGGGTCGGCTAGCCGCGTCAACCCTCTGACGTTTCTGTGAGGCGCGTGAGTCGCTCTGGGGGACGGACGGGGCGCACCTCGCCCGCGCGGTAGGCTGGACGGATGGATCTGGGCAGGAGGGGGCGATGAGCGAAACGCCGAGCCAGACGCCGGGAAACGCGTCCGCACCGGTGGCGGACGATGATTCTGCCCTCCGATCGGCCGGTACCGCGCCGTTTCCCGCACCCCCGGAGTTCATCTCGCCCGAGGCGGCCGTGCTGCCCGAGCAGGCGCTCGCCGCGCTGCCGCAGACGCCCGTGGACGTCGCTCCCGAGGTCGTCACGCTGCTGGACGGAGGCCTGGGCACGCAGCCCGAAGGCCACATCGCCGTGCTGCCGCCGATCGATCAGCTCGACCTGGGGCCCCGGCTGAGCCCGCGCACCGGCGAGCCGGAACGCCCCGCGCTGCTGACCGCCTCGCTCGCGCTGTTCTACGCCGCCGCGGCCGTCGCCGCCGTCACGCTGGCATTCGCGTGGTGGCACGCGATCCACATGGGCACCTTCCCCCATGCCGCGCGCGTGATCGAATGGCTCGCCCCGCGAGATGATCACGCGCAGTATGCGGGCACCTGGCGATCGGTGCTCGCGGCGATCCTGATGATGATCACCGGCGTGATCACCGTCGCGGCACCGTGGCTGCAGGCGTTCAACGCGTTCCAGGGACGCCGCTGGACGCGCATCTTCGGCCTGGTGTGCGTGCCGATCAGCGCGCTCGCCCTCCTGCTGACCACCGGGCACCCGACGTTCACGCACCTGGGCCAGTGGCTCACCTGGTTCCCCTGGCTCGCGGTGCCGTTGTGCCTTGTCGGTGCTGGATTGTTGTGGCTGCCGTCGCTGCAGCGGTTCTTCGCGGACTTCGAGTACGTGCGCCGCCCCGACCTCGGCACCCCGCCGCCCACCAGCGGCATTCAGTACGGACCCCTCGACCGGTACCGCTGATGATCACGATCGGCATGATCGGCCTGGGGCGCATGGGCGCCCGCATGGCGGCGCGCCTGCGCGATCATGGCATCGGCGTGATCGGATACGACGCATCGCCGGACAGCCCGCGCGATGTCGCCAGCCTGGCCGACCTGGTCGCCGCGCTGCCCCGTCCGCGGATCGTCTGGGTCATGGTGCCGGCCGGTGAGGCGACCGACGGCGTGATCACGACGTTGTCTGGAGTGCTTGACCCTGGCGATCTGGTGGTCGATGGCGGAAACTCCCGCTACACGGTCGATCAGTCGCACGCCGCACTGCTGGGTGATCACGGCATCCGATTCGTCGATGTGGGCACGTCGGGCGGCGTGTGGGGCGGTGAGCTCGGGTATGCGCTGATGGCGGGCGGCGATGCGGCCGACATCGCCGCGCTGCGGCCCGTCTTCGAGGCGCTCAAACCCGAGGGGCCGGACGGCTTCGTCCACGCCGGCCCGGTCGGTGCGGGGCACTTCGCCAAGATGGTGCACAACGGCATCGAGTACGGCATGATGCAGGCGCTCGGCGAGGGCTACGCGCTGCTGAAGGCGTCG
>WRGV01000163.1 GCA_009787035.1 Propionibacteriaceae bacterium
CGGGGCCGATGATGTCGTGCCGATCGACCCCCAGCCGATCGACCCCGGGCTCATCGCCCCCCGGCCCATCGAACCCCAGCCGACCGACGTGCAGTTCAGACGCCGACCCCGGAACCTTGGAGCCGACCCTGGTGATCCAATCCACCATCGACTCCGTTGCACGTTCAGACGTCACCACCGGAACGTTGGGGCCGACGATCTCGCCGGTGTTGTCGCCACCGGCCGGGGTGTTGCCGGGCGTGGCCGGTGTGTTGTCCCCATCCGCAGACCTGGCGTCCGCACCCGCCGAGCTGGTACCCGGCACGGCCGGAATGTTGTCCGCACCGGACCGCCAGCCGGTGTTGTCGCCGCCCGCCGACCCGGTACTCGCACCCACCGACCTGGTATCTGGCACAGCCGGAATGTTGTCCGCACCAGACCGCCAGCCGGTGTTGTCGCCGCCCGCTGGTTTGTTGTCCGGCGCAACCGCAGTGTTGTCCCCGGTGTTGTCCCAGGCGGCCGGTGCGCTGCCTTCGGCGTCCTCGGCCACGACATCCCCAGCTTCGATGACCTCGGCCTCCGCCCCGGGCACCGCCAAGGCGGCCGACAGCTGATCCTGCAGCGCGTCGATGTGTCCCAGCAGTTTGTCCGTGTCACGCGCGGTGAGCAGATAGATGACCAGGGCGAGGACGAGCGCCCACAGCGTCGCCAGCGTGGTGACGACACCGGCGACGTCCATGCCGTGCGCCGCCAGCACGAGCGCGACCGTGACGACGATACTGACGCCGCACGTGGTGGTGACCACCAGCAGCGGCCGGCCGGCCAACTGGCCCACGAAAGGCGATGCCGTCGGGACGGCATCGGGTGCAGTATCACTCACGAGCCCAATCTACGGCCCGCGCCGTCGCGTGTCCGGCAACACCACCCCAGCGCAGGCCAACACCACCCCAGCACGGAGTAACCCGGCGCATGACCGGCACCACCACAACACGGAACAGCACCGTCCCCACACATGGCGAAGCCACCCCCGCACGGAACAACACCAGCGCATGACTGGCACCACGCCCACCCAGGACAACACCACCCCCGCACGGAACAACACCACCCCGGCACCGGACAACACCTCGGCGTACCGCCGAGCGTCGGGTTAGGCTGATGGCATGCGACTGCTCCTGATCCGGCACGGCGAATCGACCAACAATCACCTGCTGGCGACCACGGGCGTCGAGGACAACCGCGTCAGCGATCCCGAGCTCACCGACACCGGCCTGGCACAGGCCGAGCGCCTCGGCCAGGCCTTCGCCGACGGACTGCTGCCCCGTCCCGACCTGCTGATCAGCTCACTCATGATCCGCGCCGTCCAGACGGTCGCCCCGATCTCGGCGGCGCTCGACATGCCGGTGCGCGGCGATGCGACGGTGTACGAGGTGAAGGGCGTGCACTCGGGCAACCCCCAGAGTGCCGAGGGCGCCCATCCGCAGCCGGGCGCGCCTGCCAGTCGGCTGCTCGCGACCTGTCCGCGGCTGCAGCTTCCCGCGGATGCCGACGAGGCGGGCTGGTATCACAGCCCGTTCGAGACACCGGCGCAGGCATGGCAGCGCGCGCAGGCCGTCATCAACGGACTTGCCGCCAGCTACGGCCACACCGATCACATCGTCGCGATGGTCACTCACGGATGGTTCAGCCAGTTCCTGATCCGCGCATTCATCGAATGGCCGCCGCCCGACGAGACCGGCCGTCTGTCGTGGTGGTTCGACACGTGGAACACGGCGACGACCATGCTGGAGCATCCCGGCGACGTCCTCGCCCCGCGCGGCTGCATCCGGTGGATCAACCGCGTCGACCATCTGCCCGTCGCCATGAGGACGAACTAGCCGCCCCTCGGCTTCGCCTGGTGTGATTGTTCGCGGGCGCCAGGCAGGGGAGTCCGCTGCGATCGGCTCCCGACGCCGGGCGCGACCCCGAACGTTTCACGTGAAACCATGCACCGGCCACATGCGGTACGCTGCCGGGCATGCAACTGTTGCTGATCCGCCACGGCCAGACATCGGCCAACCGCATTCTCGCGCAGACCGGGGTCCCGGCCGCGGGAAGCCCCGATCCCGAGTTGACCGATATCGGGTTGCGACAAGCGGATCTGCTGGCTCAGGCCTTCGCCGACGGGCGGCTGCCCCGTCCGAATGTGCTGATCAGCTCACTGCTGCTGCGCGCCGTCCAGACGGTGGCGCCGATCAGCGCGGTGCTGGACATGCCGGTGCTCGGCAGCCTGGACGCGTACGAGGTAGGCGGGCTCCACGACGAGGGGCCAGATGATGCGGCGGCATATAGAGGCGTGCCGGCGAGCCAGCTGCGAACGATCTGTCCCCGTCTCCAGCTGCCCGCCGCGGCGGACGAGTCGGGGTGGTACCGCGACCCGGCCGACACGCGCGAACGCGTGTGGCAGCGCGCCCAGCAGCTCATCGCGGGCTTGCGAAGCCGGTACGGCGACACCGACCAGATCATCGCCGTGGTAACACACGGGTGGTTCGCCCAGTACGTGATCCGGGCGTTCATCGGCTGGCAGCCCGACGCGGATGGCACCACCCGCGCCTGGTTCGAGCTGAGCAACACCGGCACGGCGCTGCTGCGCGACCCGAGCTTCGGCGTGCCCTACCCCGACCACGGCCCGGACGGCGGCCTCAGCATCTACTGGATCAACCGCACCGACCACCTGCCGGACGACCTGCTGACCCACTGAGCCGGTTGCCGTCGGACGATGGCACGGGGCCGTTCGCTTCGGGACGTCCCGCGGACCACGTCCGTCCGGAATTCCCTCGGCTCACGCAATGTTTCACGTGGAACGGGCACCCGATAGGCTCGTGACAACGACATCGAGGAGCAATCATGAGCGAACAGATTCGCGACGTCATCATCGTCGGTTCGGGGCCGGCCGGATACACGGCGGCGATCTACGCCGGACGGGCCGGGCTGAATCCGCTGGTTTTCGAGGGCGCGATCTCGGCCGGAGGCGCGCTGATGAACACGACGGATGTCGAGAACTTCCCCGGCTTCCCGGACGGCATCCTGGGCCCCGACCTGATGGACAAGATGCGCGCGCAGGCGTCCCGATTCGGCGCGGAGCTGGTGGCGGACGATGTCACGGCCATGCAGCTGGGCGGCGACACCAAGTCGGTGACCGACTCGGCCGGCCAGGTGCACCACGCGCGCTCGGTCATCTTGGCGATGGGCGCCGCGTACCGCAAGCTGGGCATCCCGGCCGAGGAGCGCTACAGCGGCCGCGGCGTCTCGTGGTGCGCCACCTGCGACGGCTTCTTCTACCGCGGCAAGCCGATCGCCGTGGTCGGCGGCGGCGATAGCGCCGTCGAAGAGGCCGTCTTCTTGACCCGGTTCGCCTCGAAAGTGACGCTGATCCACCGCCGCGACCAGCTGCGCGCGTCCCGCATCATGGCCGAGCGGGCCGCCGAGAACCCCAAGATCGAGTTCGCCTGGAACAGCCAGGTCGTGGACATGTCGGGCGATCCGTCGCTGGCGGGCCTCACGCTGCGCGACACGCAGACCGGCCAGACGCGCGAGCTCGCCGTCGCGGGCCTGTTCGAGGCCATCGGCCACGACCCGCGCTCCGAGCTGGTCGCGGGGCAGATCGACGTCGATCCGGACGGATACGTGCTCGTGCAGCCCGGCAGCCAGGCGACCAGCACCGCTGGTGTTTTTGCTTGTGGTGACCTCGTTGACCGCGTGTACCGTCAGGCGATCACGGCCGCGGGTTCGGGATGCCGCGCCGCACAGGACGTCGGTCACTTCCTGGAGTCCGTGGGGCGCTAGCGCCGCTCACGCGTGGACGGCAGGCCGATCCGCGCTCGCCGCAGGACGGACGTCCGGATCCCGTGGGGCCGCGCAGACCGCGGTGCGCTGCACCGTGCCTGCCCGCATCGTCCAGCCGTGGCGGCGCAGCAGGTCGCGCTGCGCGTCGAACAGCACCTGGCACAGCCCGTGCTCGTCGAGCAGACGGTGGAAACGCAGCAGCGTCGTGGCATCGGGCGCCTGCTCGCGCGTGAAGTCGATGCGCAGGAACGTCCTCATGGCGTACGAGTCGTAGATGGCGTCCTCGGCGCCGCCGGCGGACAGGTGGAACCACAGCTGCAGCAAGTACATGCGCAGCATCGTCTCCAGGTTGATCGGCTTGCGGCCCTTGAGGCCCTTGTAATAGAACGGCTCGATCAACCCGCACCACTGCTGCCACGGGATGGCGCAGTCCATCGCCGTGAGGAAATCGTCGCGGCGCGTGGTCTTGCGCCGATGCGCGTACTCGGCGTCGGTGAAGCTGGATTGGACCCCGACCATGACAGTAATGTACCTTGTCGCNGCGCGCGCAGAGGGCGCTGGCGGACGATCGAACACCAGGCGGACGCGGCGGGGGTCACGGCACCTGCGCCGGGCCGATCCGGTCGGTGGAAGCCGATGCGAGACGCCACAGCGCTGTCGTCCAGACGTCATGTATATCTGCTTGTGGTGAGGTGAATGCGGCACCAATCAGCGCTGCGCTGTCGGCGACAATGTGTCCCGACGAGTGTCGGTCCCACGGCCGGTTGCGGGCGCGCCTAGCATGGGTGTTTCACGCACTTGATCGAGAGGAACCCCATGTCCGCTGCTGTCGCCGTCACCGATGCCACCTTCGCCAGCGAGGTGTTGGGCAGTGATCTGCCCGTGCTGGTGGACTACTGGGCCGATTGGTGCAACCCCTGCAAGCAGCTCGCCCCCATCATCGACGAGCTGGCCACCCAGTACGCCGGACGCATGAAGTTCTTCAAGCTGGATGCCGACGCCAACTCCCAGATCCCGCTGCAACAAGGTGTGATGGCGTTGCCGACGCTGCAGATCTTCTCCGGTGGCCAGCTGGTCGCCTCCGTCCAGGGCGGCAAGACCAAGGGCGCGCTCATCAAGATGATCGAGGAACACCTGTAGATCGGCGCGGCCCCATCGCGGCCGGCGGGCATGACGGCGCATCGCCTGCGTCCGTCATGTTCGGACGGACGACGCTGCACGCGACCGGGCGAGCGGCCACGAAGGCAGGCGCCTTGATGTCAGCGCCGATGCGTGCCGACGATCACGGCGCGAGCGAGGGGGTGCGGAACG
>WRGV01000164.1 GCA_009787035.1 Propionibacteriaceae bacterium
CCGCAGCTTGGCCAGCGCGTGACGCGTCGACTCCGCTACCCCGGCCTGCTGCCACACCTGCGCGGCCGCGACCAGCACGGCCACCTCGTCGGCGTCCAGGCGCACCGGCGGCAGCTCGAAGTCGCCGCGCTCGATGCGATAGCCCTGCTCATCGCCGAACCACGGATCGATGGTGCCGGTCTCGACCGGCAGCCCCAGATCGCGCAGTTCGGCCTTGTCGCGCTCGAACATGCGCTGGAACGCGTCGTCCGACAGCCCGGCATAGCCCTCGACCATCTCACGGATGCGTTCGCGGGACAGGAAACCGCGCGTGGTCAGCAGCGCGATCGTCAGGTTCATCAGACGCTCGGACTTGCGGGCCGCCATCGCCGTCCCCCTCTCAAACACCGCCAGGCTAGCAGTTGTGGACGGACGACGCCCGCGTCACCGCGCGGTCTTCGCCAGTTCCTCCTGCTCCAGCTGGGTGTAGGCGATCTTGCCGACCTTGGTCATAGGCAGCTCGTCGCGGATCTCGACGATGCGCGGCGCCGACCAGCGGATCAGATGCTGCTTGCAGTGGTCGATCAGCTCGTCCTCCAGCCCGGGCGTACGCGCGGTGCCGGACGCGAGCGTGACGAACGCCTTGACCTTCGAGACCTGGTAGTCGTCGGGCACGCCGATGACGCAGGCGCGCGCGACCGACGGGTGCGCCTCCAGCACCTGCTCGACCTGCATCGGGTACACCGACATGCCCGACACCTTGATCAGCCGCTTGCTGCGGCCGCGGAAGTACAAGAAGCCGTCGGCGTCCATCGTGCCGAGATCGCCGGTGTGCAGCCACACCGTGCCGTCGGCGTGCCGCCGCAGCGTGTTCGCCGTGGCCTGCGGGTCGTTGACGTAGCCCAGCATCAGCGTCGGGCCGGTCATGCAGATCTCGCCCTCGGTTCCGTACGGCACCGGCTCGCCGGTCACCGGATCGGCGACCATCGCATCACAGCCCGGGATCGGGATTCCCACCGACCCCTCGCGGTAATGGTTGGGCGGTGAGACGACGCACGCCGTGACGCACTCGGTCAGGCCGTACCCCTCGACCAGCTCGGTGGTGCCCCCGTGCGCGGCGATCACCTCGTCGAACCGGTGCTTCAGTGCCGGGGTCAGCACGTCGCCGCCGGAATAGATCCCCTTGACGTTGCTGAAATCGACCTGCGCGAACCGCGGGTCGCGCAGCAGCGCCTCGAACAGCGTCGGCACGCCGGCGAAGATGGTCGGACGGTGCTTCAGCAGGTTGTCGATGTAGATCGAGGTGGAAAACTCCGGCACCAGGATCTCGCAGGCGCCGATGCAGATCGGCGTGTGGATGCACAGCCCCAGCCCGAAGCCGTGGAACGCCGGCAGGATCGCCAGGATCGAGTCGTCCACCTGGGCCCCGGTGATCAGCTGCATCGCCACGGCCAGCGCGTTGAAGTTGTAGCTCGACAGCTCGATGCCCTTGGGCATCGCCGTCGTCCCGCCCGAGAACAGCACGACGGCGCCGTCGCGCACACTGCCGGGACGGACGTACTCCGGGATCGGTATGCGCGCGGCCAGCAGCTCGCGCCAGTCGAACACCGCCGGGCCGTACGGCACCGCCGGGATGCGCCGCCCGCGCGTGACCCAAAAACCCAGCCGCACCGGCGCGGTGAGATAGTCACCGACGTGCGCGATGATGATCTGCTCCAGGCCGGTCGAGGCCATCAGCCTGGCGAACAGGGGGTAGAACAGGTCGGCGGTGATCGCCAGGCGGGCACCGGTCGAACCGATGTAGTGCTCCAGCTCGTCCTGAGTAGACAGCGGGTGCGTCATCACCGCGCGGGCGCCGAGCCGGTTGAGCGCATAGAAGGCGATCACCACGTTCGGGATGTTCGGCAGCGACACGACCACCGAGTCGCCCGCCGCGACNCCGTGGGCCCGCAACGCNGCCGCGAACCGGTCCACCTGGTCGAGCAGGCGCTCGTACGTCATCGTGGCGCCCATGTAGCGCAGCACGGGGCGCCGCGGACCGGCGACAGCCGAGTCGGCCAGCATCTCGTACATCGTCCGGTCCGGCACGCACAGCGGCCGGGCCGATTCCCCCGAGTACAGCGCCAACCACGGCCTCTCCACGCGACTCCCCCGTCTCACATGCCTGTTCACTTGCACAGACGCCTAAAACTCCAGCAACCTTACCGGGTCGGCAAGGGTGAGGGAAGGGATTACCGGACATATCCTGGGAGCTCTCACAGGAAGGACGGACGATGGCTGAACGCACCGCGGGGGCCGGACGGTTCGCCCCGTCCCCCACCAGCGACCTGCACGTGGGCAATCTGCGCACCGCGCTGCTGGCCTGGGTGATGGCGCGCGCCAGCGGGAGGGGCTTCCTGGTGCGCATCGAGGATCTCGACCAGCAGCGCGTCGGCGCCGCCCCGGCGACCGCCACCCGGCAGCTGGATGACCTGGCCGCCATCGGCCTGGACTGGGACGAGCCACCGGTGCGCCAGACCGAGCGCCTCGACCTGTACCGGGACGCCATCGCCCGGCTGGACACCTACGAATGCTTCTGCACGCGCCGCGAGATCGCCCAGGCCGCCCAGGCCCCGCATGCCGACTACCGGCCCTACCCGGGCACGTGCGCGCACCTCACCGATGACCAGCGCGCGGCCAAGCGGGCGTCCGGACGTCCGCCGGCACTGCGCGTGCGCGCCGACGGGGCGTCCTTCACGATCTGCGACCGCCACGCCGGCGCGCTCACGCGCGTCGTGGACGACTTCGTGCTGCGGCGCGGGGACGGCACGCCCGCCTACAACCTGGCCTGTGTGCTGGACGACGGCCTGCAGGGCATCGACCAGGTGGTGCGCGGCGCCGATCTGCTCGACTCGGCCCCGCGGCAGGCGTGGCTCGCCACGCGGCTGGGATTCCCCGCGCCCGACTACGGGCATGTCGGCATGGCGGTCACCACGGCTGGCGTGCGGCTGGCCAAACGCGACGGCGCGGTCACGCTGCGCGACCTGGGCGAACGAGGACGCACGCCCGCGGACGTGGTGCGGCGGCTGTGCGCATCGTTGGGATGGCCGCTGGCCGCCACGGCACCGGAGGCGCTGCAGCTCGTCCGCGACGATCCGGGGTTGCTGGACGCCACGGGCGTCTGGGCGCCGTGGGTGGTCGACCCCGCGACGCTATGACCCGGAGCCGGACGAGTTGACGGGCTGCGTGAACAGGATGTCGACGACGTACACGAGCGTCTGGCCCGCGGGGATCGACGGCGTCGAGTTGGTGTCGCCGTCGGGATACGCCAGCGCGGGCGGCACGATTAGCATCACGCGGCTGCCGACCGTCTGACCCACGAGGCCCTGCTTCCACCCCGGGATCATGACGTCGAGCACGCCGGTCTGCGTGGTCTTGCCGTACGTGGTGTCGAGCACCGTGCCGTCGGCCGCGTTGACCTCGACATAGTTGGCGGTGATCGCGTCGGTCGCCTTCACCGCCGGGCCGGTGCCCTTGATCAGCGGCTGCACGACCAGGTCACCCGGGGCCTGGTAGCCCGCGGGGATGTGCACGGTCGGCACGCCGCTCGCCTCGGTCACCGTGGGAAGCCCCGCCTTCGGCGTGACCGGGGTGCCCGAGGGGCCGGGCAGCTGGGCATCCAGGATGTCCATGACGAAGATCAGCGTGTCACCGACCTGGATGTTGGCCTGCGCGATGCCGCCCTGCGAGTCGTAGCCGTCCTGGCCGGTCACGGCCATCAGCACGCGGTCGCCGACCCGCTTGCCGGCCAGGCTGTTGGTGACGCCGGGCACCAGCCCGTTCACCGGGGCGTACAGCGGATTGCCGTCGTACTGGCTCGAATCGAACATCGTGCCGGTGCGCGCGTCGTAGCCGGTGTACGAGATCTCGGCGTAGCTGGTGGACGTCAGCGCCGTCCCCTTGCCCTGGATGAGCACCTCGCTCATCGTCTGCTCGGCCTTGAGCGGCCACTTCGCATCGATCGTGACCTGCTTGTTGAAGGCGCCGGTCACCTTGAAGCCCTTGAGGTCGCTGAACAGCGTCGGCGGGATCGTCGGCGTGGGCGTCGTGCTGGGCGTGGTNGCACTGCTGCTCGGCGCGGGCGGCGTCGGCGTGTTGGTTCCGGTCGTCGGATGGCTGCAGCCCGACAGGGCCACGGCAAGTCCGAACAGCACGCCAACGGCGCAGGCGGCCCGGAAACGCTTCAGGGAATGCATGGAGCTAGACGAAGACACCCGCCTAGGGTACCCGAAATGCCTGTCCGATTGTTGTCAGCCCGGGCTACAAACCGACCAGATCGAGCAGCCGTCCCAACTCGTCGCGCGTGAGTTCGCGCGTCTGGCCCACGCCGAGCTGGCCCAGCAGCACCGGCCCGATGCGGGTGCGTGACAGCTGTTCGACCGGATGGTCGTACGCATCCATCAGCCGGCGGATGATCCGGTTGCGGCCCTCATGCACGGTGATGCTGACCAGACANCGGCTCGCCCCGGAGCTGACCACCTTGACCTCGTCGGGGGTCACCGGGCCGTCGTCCAGCATCGTCGTGCCGCGCAGGTGACGCAGCGTCTTGGCATCCACCAGGCCGTGCACCTGCGCCAGGTACGTCTTCGGCACCTCGTAGCGGGGGTGCGCCAGCCGGTTCGCGAACTCGCCGTCGTTGGTCAGCAGCAACAGCCCCTGCGTGTCGGCGTCCAGCCGCCCGACGTGGAACAGCCGCTGCTTGGCCGGCACGTACGACGCCAGCGTGGGACGACCCTGGTCGTCCTCCATCGCGGACAGCACCCCGCGCGGCTTGTTGAGCACGAGGTACAGGTGCCGGCGCGGCGGCGGGATGCGCCCGCCATCGACCCGGATCACGTCGCGCTCGGGATCGACGCGTCGGCCCTGCTCGATCACGATCTGTCCGTTGACCTCGACACGGCCCTCGTCGATCAGCTCCTCCGCCTTGCGCCGGCTGGCCACGCCGGCCTGCGCGAGCGCCTTCTGCAGGCGGATTCCCTCCTCGGACGGATCCGGACGTCGTGTGCGCGTCTCAGCCATCGGTGCCCTCCTGGGTCTGTGTCGTGGCCCGATCCGCCGGTGCGGCGGGCTCGGGTACCGCAGCCGCCAG
>WRGV01000165.1 GCA_009787035.1 Propionibacteriaceae bacterium
CGGCCTCGGCCTGCGTCGGCTGTGCATCGGTGGGGGCACCGGACTGCTCGAACAGCGCGGGACCGTCTTGGTCGTAGCGGTCGTCGTCGGGTGCGGCGTCGTCGGGCGGCAGGTCTTGGTTGTCCACGATCTTCAGCCTACGTGGCCCGTCCGACACTTTCGAGCGGCCAGGCTCTGGTCGGATCCGGATATGAAGCGGCCCCCCGCGCACCCGACAGAGCCCGTCTGCCTTTGCTGCTTCTCAGCCCTGGAGGATTCAACGAGGTAACGCCGCGCGGGGAACCGTCCCACACTCTACCCGGCACAGCCCGGTGCCTCGCAAGTCGGCCGCGGTGATCATTGTGTGATCATGCCGTGATCAATGCAGGTACGGGATCAGCAGCCACAGTCCGAAGAGCGCGGCCAGCCCGACGACGGCGAACGCGGCGATGGCGCCGGTGCGCAGCGCGATCACGGGACGTCCGGCCTGCTCGCGGTTGTGCGCCAGGGTGAGACACAGGGCGCCGGTGGAGACCAGCGCGACCAGAGCCACGGTCACGGCGAGCGTGACGCTGGCGACCACGAGCAGGGCGATCCAGTCGATGTGCATGATCACCTTCCGTCCGGGACGATGTGGCTGTCATCGGTCAGGTCGGACGCGTCCTCGTCCTCGTCCTGATCGTCGGACATGATCGTGATCAGCCCCGAGTTTCCGGGGCCGTTGGTCGATTCGGCGTGCGCGGTCATCTGGATGCCGCCGCTGACGCGGTCGCGGGCGTTCGTCCACGAAATGCCGTCGATGACGCTGACCGGGCGGTCCGGGCCGGGGCCGAAGCGGCGCATCCCGGGCGCCGCGGCGGGCTCTTCGTCGGCGGTGACGTTGTGGTGGCCGATCTTGTTGCGGTTGGCGGCGATCAGGATGGCCAGCGACGATCCGGCCAGCAGCACGAGGACGGTGATGAAGCCGCCGATCCCCAGCCGCGTCAGCAGTGAGGCGAGCGCGCCGACGATGGCGGCGGCCGGCAGCGTCAGCAGCCAGGCGTACAGCATGCGCCGGGCGATCGACCAGTTGACCGTGGCGCGTCCGCCGACACCCGAGCCGATGATCGCGCCCGAACAGACGTGCGTGGTGGACAGCGCGAAGCCGAGGTGCGACGACGCCAGGATCGCCACGGTCGCCGCGCTTTCGGACGCGAAACCCTGCGGCGGTTGGATGTCCACGAGCCGCTTGCCCATGGTGCGCATGATGCGCCACCCGCCCGAGTACGTGCCCAGCGCCATCGCCGCGGCGGCCGCGGCGATCACCCATTCGTGCGGACGGGTGCCCTCCGGCCCNCCGCTGGCCTGGTAGCCGCCCGCGACCAGCACGAGCGTGATCACGCCCATGGTCTTCTGACCGTCGGACGTGCCGTGCGCGAGCGCGACCATGGACGCCGAGATGCGCTGGCCGAACCGGAACACGGTGGCCGCGTGCTGGGTGGTGTGATCGGTGACGCGGTACGCCACGCGCGTGGCGATCAGCGAGGCCACGCCGGCGACGATGGGGGCCACGAGCGCCGGCAGCAGCACCTTGGACACGATCACGCCGGGGTGGACGCCCGCGAGGCCCGCCGCGGCGACGATCGCACCGATCAGTCCGCCGAACATGGCGTGCGACGAGCTGGACGGCAGCCCGGCCAGCCACGTGATCAGATTCCAGATGATCGCGCCGGCCAGCCCGGCAAACACCGCCTCGGGGGTGACCAGCGCGTCGTTGACGATGCCGGAGGAGATGGTCTTGGCGACCTCGACGGACATCGACGCGCCCACGAAGTTCAAGATGGCGGCGATCAGCACGGCCACCCTGGGCGACAGCGCGCCCGTGGCCACCGAGGTGGCCATCGCGTTGGCGGAGTCGTGGAAGCCGTTGGTGAAGTCGAAGACGAGTGCCGTAACGATCACAATGATCACGATCACGAGGGTGAGACTCATTGTGCGATCACCGCCATCGCGAGGGGGGTGTGCGTTCTGCCCATTCCCGTCCGTTCTCGCCGGAGGCCGGCAAAGCCCCGTGGAACCGCTCCGCCGACTTGTCGTCTGATGACAACGCGACAAGCATAACCACATCCCGACGTTGCCTGATCATCGCGTTTTCAGGTCCCTCCACCGCCTGCGGACGGTGCTTGCTCGGTATGCGCATCCGTCCCCACCCGGGCTCCACCGATTATGCGGACGGGCCTGGGACGAGCGCTGATGTCATTTCGGACGATTCGGACGCATGTGAGACATATGTCTCACATGATGGACGAGGCGTGAAAGTCGGCCTGAGGAGCCCGCGCAGGCGGCCCGCAGCGGTGGGGTCTGACCGGATGGGCGCCGTTCATGCATGCGACCGATCAGGCAATCACAGGTGTGATCGCCCAGATCCGGGGCCGAGTGATCATAACAGTGTGGGGGCTGTTGGTGGCGAGTGCGTAGCTATGAAAAGGGGCTCGCATGGCCTTCGATGGCTCCGCGACAGCTTTGCCACAGTATTTTCATGGGGGATTCGTCTTCCTTCCACCCGAAATCGTGCCATGCTGGAAAGCATGACAGGTCAATCCACTGAGCCATTGACACGGCAGGACGGATCCCCGATCCGCATCCTGGCGGTCGACGATGAGCCAAGCCTTACCGAATTGCTGAGCATCGCGATGCGCTACGAGGGCTGGCAGGTGACGACGGCCAACACGGGCCTGGCGGCGGTCAAGGCCGCCCGCGAGGTGCACCCGGATGCCATCGTGCTGGACATCATGCTTCCCGACTTCGACGGGCTGGAGGTCATGCGGCGCATCCGCACCGATCAGCCCGACGTCCCCGTGATCTTCTTGACGGCGAAGGATGCCGTGGCCGATCGCATCACCGGTCTGACCGCCGGCGGCGACGACTACGTCACCAAGCCGTTCAGCCTCGAAGAGCTCATCGCGCGGTTGCGCGGCCTGCTGCGCCGGGCGGGCGCCGCGGCCTGGGCGAGCCGCAGCATTCTGCAGGTCGGCGATCTCGTCATGGACGAGGATTCGCACGAGGTGACCCGCAGCGGCGACGAGATCCAGCTGACGGCGACCGAGTTCGAGCTGCTGCGCTTCCTGATGCGCAACCCGAAGCGCGTGCTGTCCAAGGCGCAGATCCTGGACCGCGTGTGGAACTACGACTTCGGTGGCCAGGCCAACGTCGTCGAGCTCTACATCAGCTATCTGCGCAAGAAGATCGATGCCGGACGTGCGCCGATGATTCACACCATGCGGGGGGCGGGCTACCTGCTGCGTCCCGGCGTGGAGAGCAAGGCACCGGCTGAGACCCGGACCGCGGCGTGACTGTTCCCCCCGCCGCGGCACCGGTTGCGTCGACGGTGCAGCCGCCGATGCTGGCAGCGCCCCCGCTGCCGGTGCTCGGTCGGGGGACGCTGTCGCGCCACCTGATCCTGCGCGTCGTCATGCTGGTCGCGGTGATCGCGATCCTGCTCGACACCGCGGGCGTGTTGATCGCGCGCAGCGTGCTGATCACGAGTCTGGACAATCAGCTGGTCACCGCGCTGGTGCAGCCGGACACCCAGCCCGAGCAGCCGTCCGGGACGACGCCGTCCGGAGCCTGGTCGACCAACTACATCGAGGTGTGGATCCAGAACAACGTTGTCGCGGAGAGCGTGATCACCCAACACGGCCAGGGTGCCGACCTGACCCTGGCCCAGGTGTCGCAGCTGCAGGAGGCCGCACGCGGCCAGGTGCAGTACATCGGCATGATGCAGGTGATGCGCGGGACGACGTCGCTCGACGGCTACGGTGACTATCGATTGATCACGGGCATCATGCACCAGGGTGGCGTGACCGTCCAGCGCATCCTCGGCCTGCCCCTGACGCAGGTCGATTATGCGATCGGGCGGCTGCTGCTGATCGAGGCATTGATCACGATCGGCGTCGTGGTGGTGTCGGCGCTGGTCGTGGCCACGGTCGTGCGCGTGACGCTGCGGCCGCTGACCCGGCTCGCCCAGACGGCCGCGACCGTCGCCCACACGCCGCTGGATCGAGGCGAGGTGCACCTGGCCACCCGCGCCAGCCCGGCCGACGCCAACCCCAACAGCGAGGTCGGCCGCGTGGGCCTGGCGCTCAACACCATGCTCGACAATGTCGAGTACGCGATCACGTCCCGCCAGCGCTCCGAGACGCAGGTGCGTCAGTTCGTCGCCGACGCCAGCCACGAGCTGCGCAACCCGCTAGCCGCGATTCGCGGATATGCCGAACTCACCAGGAGACACGCTGATCAGCTGCCGGTCGAGACGCAGTTCGCGCTGGGACGGATCGACGCCGAGAGCGCCCGCATGAGCAAGCTGGTCGAGAACCTGCTGCTGCTCGCCCGGCTCGACAACGGCCAGCGTCCCGACTTCGCCCCGGTGGACGCCGCCGAGGTGCTGGTCAACGCGGTCAGCGACGCGCAGGTGGTCGATCACACGCACGTGTGGATGCTGCAGCTGCCCGACGAGCCCGTCATGGTGTGGGCCGATCCGAACCAGCTGCACCAGGTGATCGCCAACCTGCTCGGCAACGCGCGCAAGCACACGCCGGAGGGGACGAAGGTGGACGCCTCCGCGCAGCAGCAGGGCGCGTACGTCGTGATCACGGTGACCGACAACGGCCCGGGCATCGCCCCCGACCTGCTCGGGCACGTCTTCGAGCGGTTCGCCCGCGCCGACGTCGCCCGCACGCACGACGATGAGGGCTCGACCGGTCTGGGCCTGGCGATCGTGGCGGCGGTCATCGCCGCGCACGGCGGCTGGGTGTCGGCCGAGTCGGTGCCGGGACGCACATGCTTCACCATCGTGTTGCCCACGTACGTCCCCGCCCCCATCGAACCGGCCGACAAGGCGGCCCCGGCCCCGCAGCCCGCGGCCCCAGCTGCGCCCACGCCACCCGCCGCATAGGCGGGGACGCGCTGGGGCGGTGGATCGTCTATGCTGGCATCAACCCTCATCCCCACAAGGAGCATCCAATGACCACGTTGTCCGCCGCCGAGTTGGCGCGCTATATCGATCACACCCTGCTGGCCCCCGATGCGGTGCCCGCCGATGTGGCGGCGCTGGCCGCCGAGGCTC
>WRGV01000166.1 GCA_009787035.1 Propionibacteriaceae bacterium
CCCTCGGCGAGCCAGCCCAGCATGGCGGGCATGAGGTGGCGCTGGATCTCCACGCTGCGGCTGACGCCCTGCGTCAGCGCGGCGATGTGCCGCAGCGCGGACGGCGGATCGGCGAAGCCCAGCCCGCGCAACCGCTCGTCAGCGGCCTGGCTGGACAGCGCCAGATCGGCGGACGGAATGCGGGAAACGGCTTCCAGCAAGGGTGAATAGAACACCTGCTGCTGCAACTGGCGCACCTGCGCACTGGTGGTGCGCCACCGGGCCCACAGGGCGTCGCCGGTGGGCTCGCGCAGCGACCGGGCCACGCGGCGCAGCCCCGCCGGGTCGTGCGGCAGCAGATGCGTGCGGCGCAGCGTCCACAGCTGGGCGCGGTGCTCCAGGCAGCGCTCGAAGCGGTACGCGGCCTCCAGCCGCTCGCCATCGGCGCGGCCGACATACCCGTGCTCGACCAGCGCGTGCAGGCCCGCCAGCGTGCCGCGCGCACGCAGCCGGGCGTCGCCGCGCCCGTGCACCAGCTGCAGGATCTGCACCGGGAACTCGACATCGCGCAGCCCCCCGTCGCCGAGCTTGATCTCGGTGTCGCGCTGCGCCGCCGGGATCAGCGAGACGACGCGCTGGCGCATGGCCCGTGCGGCCGCGACGAAGCCCTCGCCGCCGCCGACCTGCCAGACCATCGGATCCACCAGGTCGCAGAACTGCGCCCCGAGCTCCAGGTCGCCGGCGATCGGCCGCGCCTTGAGCATGGCCTGGAACTCCCAGGGCTTGGCCCAGCGCTGGTAGTACGCGGCCATCGCGTCGAGTGTGCGCACCAGCGGGCCGGCGTTGCCCTCGGGGCGCAACGCTCCGTCCAGCGGCCAGATCGAGCCCGCGGCGGTGTGCGCGGAACACACGCGGGACAGCTCGGCGGCCAGCGCCTGCGCGGCCGCCAGTTCGGCCGGGGATGCGCCCGACCGGGCGACGTAGAGGACGTCCACGTCGGAGGCGTAGTTGAGTTCCTGCGCGCCGCACTTGCCCAGGCCCACCACGGCCAGGGGGACGTCACGCGCGTCCGGGACGTGCGCGCGCGCCACCACGAGCGCCGCGGTCAGCACCGCATCGGCCAGATCGGCCAGCTCGGCGGCCACGTCGGCCACCACCGCGACCGGGTCGGGGCTGGTCAGATCCCAGGCCGCGATGCGGACGAGCTCGTCCCGGTTGGCCAGGCGCAACCGGTCCCCCGCCGCCGCGGCATCGTCGGCCCCCGGTTGTCCCACGGCCGCAAGCAGCCGGGCCTGGATGGCATCCGCCCCGTCGCGTCCGCACCTGTGCCGCAGCACGCCGAGCGCGTCCGGACGCGTGGCGACGTGCTGGCCCAGCGCCTGGCTCGCCCCGCACACCGCGGTCAGCCGGCCCAGCCAGTCGAGATCGGCGAGCACCGGGCCGACGCGGTCGGGATGCTCGCGCTGCAGCCTCGCCAGCACCGACAGCGCCTGGTCGGGATCGTCGGCCCCCGCCGTCGCATCGACCACGGCGTCCGTGCAGCCGGGGTGTGCGGCCGCCAGCTCGGCCACCAGCTGGACGGCCCGGCCCGCATCGGAGAATCCGCGCCGCGCGAGCGTGCCCACGGCCGTGGCCATGCGCCCGCTCGGCTGCGCCTGTCGTCCGTCCACCTCATGCCTCCTGGTGCTTACGATAGCCTCACGAAAGGGGGACGATGCCAGGACACGGAGCTCATGACCACGCCGACGCGATCGCGGACGTCGTGCGGGCACTGGCCGACGGCGTCGAGCCGGAACGGGCGCCGCTGGCCGAGGCTGTGCGCGCGCTGGCGTTCGACCTGGGCGAGCGCTACGGCGGGCGGACGATCGAGGTGCGCGTGCCGCCCTTTGCCGCCGTGCAGCTGCGCAGCGCGACCGGGGAGGGACCGCAGCACCACCGCGGCACCCCGCCCAACGTGGTCGAGACCGATCCGGCCACGTTCGTCCTGCTGGCCACCGGCGCCTTGAGGTGGGACGATGCCGTGGCCCGGCATCGGCTGCGCTGGTCGGGGGCGCACGCCCACGACGTGGCCACGATGCTGCCGCTCGCGGCGCTTCCCTGATGCCCGACCGGCCCGTGCAGCGATGAAATCCACCCCATGAGCACCGTGTCGCAACGCTACTGGCATCACGATTCCCGGTGGCGGCTGCTGGCGGCGGTGTGCTTCGGCTTCGTGGTCGCGGTGATCGTCTGGTTCACCAAGGTCCCGCATACTCCCCGCTGCTGGGCTGGAGTGCGACCGGGCTGTCGTATTGCCTGATCACCTGGATTTCGCTGGGCCCGATGGACGCCGACGCGACGGCCGCCCACGCCACCGTGGAGGTGCCCGGCGGCTGGAGCGTGCACGCGCTGCTGGTGCTGGCTGCGCTGGCCTCGCTGGGCGGCATCGCCGTGCTGGTCATGCAGCCGCCGACATCGCGGGTGGCGGCCGTCGGCGTCAGCCTGGTGGTCGTGGTCGCCTCGTGGGCGACCGTGCAGACGCTGCACGCGCTGCGGTACGCCCGCGAGTACTACCGCTCCGGCGGCGGGATCGACTTCCACAACCCACAGCCCCCGCAGTACAGCGACTTCGCCTACATGGCGTTCACCGTCGCATGAGCTTCGCCATCTCAGACACCGACCTGGCATCACCCCAGATGCGCCGCATCGCGCTGGCGCACGCCCTCCTGGCGTACCTGTTCGGCACGGTCTTCGTGGCCGCGCTGGTCAACATCCTGGCCAGCCTGGCCGGCTAGCCCCAGACCGATCGGCGGATCGAGCGAGATCTCGCGTGCGAGCTCCTTGTCGAAGTGCTTGGCCGTGTAGTGGTACAGCGCCGAGATGCCGAAGCACACCGCCGCCCCGCCCAGGAAGGCGACGACGCGGGCGATGGGCGTGACGTTGCCGATGTCGAACGTGACCAGCTTCAGCACGCAGAGGATGACCACGACCAGGCCGAACAGGCGCAGCGGCTTGATCCGCGACCACAGCCCCAGGCTGACGATGAGCAGCGATGCGAAGAGCCCCGACAGCGACATCGGATACCCCCAGCCCGCGTTGTCGGCGTAACCGAGGAACCAACCGTACCCGGTCAGAATCCCGACGATGCTGAACGTCATCCCGAAGCCGCTCATCACCTCGATGGCTAGCTGCGGTGCCGGGGCACCCGGCGTGCGGGCCGCCAGCGAGACCGCACGGGCGGCCTGGCGGATGCGGTTGACGAACACGACCACCAACGCACACAGCGCCAGCGTGGTCAGCACCAGTTCGATGCGGGAGTCGCCGTACCCCTGGGCCAGCGATTGGGCGTCGCGCCACACCTGCAGGCCGGCAAACAGCGCCATGAGCATCTCGACGGTGCGGTAGAACGGCGTCCATCCGGCGCCGCTGAAGAAGTGGACGACCACCAGCNCCAGCACCGTCGCGAGCAGGAACAACCCGACGCCGTAGGTGCCCCAAGCGGTGAACAGGCTCTGCATGCAGATCACGCCCAGCGAGATCTCGAACCAACCGAACGCCGCCAGCGTGGCGCCGTTGAGGTGCGCCCGCCGCCACTCGGGGTCGATCTGTCGGGTGGCCGCGTAGGCCAACCCCATCAGCACGACGAGATAGCCCAGCGCAGACCAGGGCGTCCAGTGCTGGGTCAGCCATGGATACCCAATGGCCAGCATGACGATGGCATCCAAGCCCAGCAAGCCCCATCCGACCCAGGTATGCGCCCGCGACCTGGTGAGCGCGCCCAGCCCCAGGTAGACCACGGTCAGCGCCACGATCCACGGGCAGACCACCCCGCCGTGCGCATCGGCGGCCACGGCCCGAGCGATCAACAGCCCCGCGCCCACCACGGCGAGCGGGACGAGCGTGGCGACCTCCAGGTGGATACGCAGCGGCAGGCCGCGTCCGGCCAGGGCCAGGACGATCGCGGGCAGGATCGCCAGCACGAGGCTGGTGATCAGCGCCCAGGTGATGGTGCGCGGATCCGTCCAGACTGCGGACGACGTCAGCTGCAGCGCGTTGGCTGCCAGCTTGCCGAGCAGCATCGCGATCGCACCGACCAGCACCGTAGCCCACATGGTCGCGTTGAGGACGCCCAACGCGACCGTGAACACCGGATCCTTGACGCGGGCACACGAGACGAATAGCAGGTAGGCCACCGCGGTGGCCCCGAGGAACTGCACGAGAAACGCCGCCACGAAGACCGCGGGCGGCAGGTCTGACGCGAAGCCGATGCCGGTGCCCATGAAACGGTGCCACATCGCGAACACCGTCCAGATGATCATCGCCTGCGACACGAACAGGCCGAACCGGTACATCGCGCGCACCCACCAAGCGTTGCCTGCAATGATCGCCACGGTGGCGACAATCTGATAGACGAGCAGCAGCACGAGCTTGTCGTCGGACAACCCCCACCCGAAGCCGCTGACAATCGAGACGACCATGCCGATGTGCGCCAGCACGGCCACCACCAGCGAGTTGGTGTGCCGCGATAGCCAGATGCTGGCCACGATCCACACCGCGAGCAGCGTGAATGCGGCGATGTCGTTCAGCCTGTGGAAGTACAGGTGCGTGACCAGGATCGAGATGAACAGCCCGCCGACGCCGGTGCCAATCAGCGCCTGTGTGAGCACGGAACGCGCCCGACGGTGCAGCGCATACCCCAGCACCCCGACGGCCACGCTGATGACGAACATCAGCGCGATCTTGATCGGATCGGACAGCTTCGGCACGACCAGGACGCCCAGGAAGACCAGCCCGATCAGGCCCAGCACGCCAGCGATCAGCGGCAGGATGTTGCGTCCGAGGAAGTTCTCGTTGAGCTCGAAGCCGGACGGGGACAGAGCCGGCGACGACCGACCATCACGACGAGGCGTCGGCGGCGCCGTCTCGAGAATCAACTCGACCGGCTTGCCCCACGTTCCCAGGTGCGGCACAACGGGCTCGGCCGGCTCGGGTATCGGCTCGGCCGGCTCGGGTATCGGCGCGGCCGGCTCGGGTATCGGCGCGGCCGGCTCGGGTATCGGCGCGGCCGTCACGGGTATCGGCGCGGCCGGCTCGGGCATCGGCGCGGCCGTCACGGGT
>WRGV01000167.1 GCA_009787035.1 Propionibacteriaceae bacterium
CGCCTCGGCCGCCGATCCGGCGTCGGAGAAGATGGGCATGGCTACCGGAGGGCCGGCCGGACGAGTCGCCGACCGCCGTCCGGCGGGCGGACGCGGCAGATCGTCATTGTTTGCAGATGTACTGATGTCATCGAGCATGTGTGCTCCTCACCGCGCAATGCGGGATAGTGGCCGCAGCCGTGCTGCGGCGAAAAGCTGATCGGTCGTGCGCAGCCGCTCCCCCGCGGTCAAGGCAGATGACCCGTCGCGGTGTGAAGCGATGCAACGCGAGCCCGGGAGCCGAAGCGCCCGTTCCTACCTGCAATTATGCCACACCCGGGGAATGACAGTGTTCCGCACAGTGGGACGGCGCGGCGCACGCATGCATCGATCGCAACCGATGCATGGAAAATGACCCCGGCTGACAAGCCACAACATTAACGTTGCGTCAATGTCGGATCGTCCTCGCCCGGCGGGAGCATGAGCACAGCTCCGGCACAGACAAGTGCAGTGGACGCCCCCTTCTCGCCGTCCAACCGCCCCTGTGCCCACCGGGTGAACCGGGGATCATCGCAGGCCAGCCCGGCATCCACCTGCACCAGCGCGGCCAGCACATCGTCGGGGCGCACGGACGGCGTGGCGTGCGCCAGCAGCACGCGCAGCCCGGCACCGTCCGGTTCCAGACCGGCCAGCGACGCCCGCACGTCGAGCACGCGCTCGCCGCGTCCGGACGCCCGGCGCACGATGATCTCGTCGGCGCCGTGCAGCAACTGCTCGCACGCAGCGGCCAGGCGGGCGGCGTCCACCGCCCCCAGATCGACGCGCCACAGCGACGCGGTCACCAGATCGGCCAGCTTCTCCCCCGCGGTCTCGCGCACGCAGGTCACCGGCAGCCCAGCAGGCAGCGCCGCGGTCAACAGGTCGCGCACCTCGTCCGGCTCGCGGCGTTCGGCCAGCCCCAGCACCGCGTACTCGGCATATGATGCCGCGCCCGTCGGTGCCGGATTTGCGTACGACAAGCGCGGATGCGGCGAAAATCCGGACGAGTAGGCCACCGGAATGTCGGCGCGGCGCAGCGCACGCTCCAGCGCGCGGGCGATGTCGCGGTGCGACGCGAAGCGCATCACCGCGGCCTTGGCGTAGCGCAGGCGCAGGCGCTGCACGGGATCGGGGCGCCGCAACGGCTGTTGCCTATCCATGGCGCGCCTCCAGCCCGAGCAGGTCGGCGAGCTCGTTGTCCACGCCGAAGGCGGGACACACGCCGCAGTCGTTGCAGCCGGCCCAGCGGCAGTCGGGCACGGGCGTCTCGCGCAGGCCGTCCTGGTAGTCGTTCCAGAGCCAGTCGCGGTCGAGGCCGACGTCCAGATGCTCCCACGGCAGGCGCTCGGATTCCGGGCGTTCGCGCGTGGTGAACCAGGCCAGGCTGACGCCCTGCGGCTCCAACACGTCGCGGCAGGCGTCCAGCCAGCGGTCGAGGTCGAAGTGTTCGCGCCAGCCGTCGAAGCGTCCGCCCGCGCGCCACACGGCCTCCACGACCCCGCCCACGCGGCGGTCGCCCCGGGCCAGCAGGCCCTCGATCTGCCCCGGACGGGGGTCGGACGAGCGCACGCCGATGGCCCGTCCGCACGCGCGGTCGTCGCGGATGGCCGCCCGCAGCGCGTGGACGCGTTCGTCCACGACCTCGGGGGAAGCCTGCGCAACCCACTGGAACGACGTGTCCGGCTTGGGCACGAACCCGCCGATGCTGATCGTGCAGCCGACGTCGCGCCGGCCGCTGATGCGCCGCCCGGCCTCGATGACCCGGTGCGCCAGCGCGGCGATCGCGACGACGTCCGCCTGCGTTTCGGTCGGCAGCCCGCACATGAAATACAGCTTGACCGAGCGCCAGCCCGCCTCGAACGCGGCGGTGACGGTGGCCATCAGGTCTTCCTCGGACACGTTCTTGTTGATCACCGCGCGCAGCCGGACGGTGCCGCCCTCGGGGGCGAACGTGAGCCCGGTGCGCCGTCCGTTGCGGGCGATCTCGGTAGCCAGGTCGAGATTGAAGGCATCCACGCGCGTGCTGGGCAGGCTCAGCGAGACGGACGTGCCCTCGTACCGGTCGGCCAAGTCGGTGGCGATGCGCCCGATCTGCGAATGATCGGCGCTGGACAGGCTCAGCAGCCCGACCTCGTCGTACCCCGTCGCGGCCAGGCCTGCCGTGGTCATCGCCTCGATCGTCTGCGCCGACCGCTCGCGCACCGGCCGCGTGATGAAGCCCGCCTGGCAGAACCGGCAGCCGCGCACGCAGCCGCGGAAGATCTCGGCCGAATACCGCTCGTGCACCGTCTCGGCCACCGGCACGATGGGGCGGACGGGGTAGCACCACGAATCCAGGTCGGTGAGCACGTGGCGCGTGACGGTCGTCGGCACGCCGGGTCGGTTGGGACGGACGTCCGCGACCGCCCCGTCCTCGCCGTAGCTGACGTCGTAGAACCGCGGCACGTAGAACATGCCCGTGGACGCCAGCCGCTCCAGGATGCCGTCGCGCCCGCCGGGCCGCCCCTGCTCGTGCCAGTCGCGCACCAGCGCGGATAGGCGCAGCACGGCCTCTTCGCCATCGCCCAGCACCACCACGTCCAGGAAGTCGGCCACCGGTTCGGGGTTGACCATGCAGTGCCCGCCGCCCACGACCAACGGGTCGGCATCGGTGCGATCGGCCGCGTGCAGCGGCACGCCGGCCAGGTCGAGCATCTCCAGCAGGTTGGTGTAGCCCATCTCGGTCGACAACGAGATGCCCCACACGTCGAACGCGCGCACCGGCCGGTGCGTCTCCAGGCTGAACTGCGGGATGCCCGCCTCGCGCATCAGCGCGGCCAGATCGGGCCAGACGGCGTACGACCGCTCGGCGAGCACCCAGTCCTGCTCGTTCAGCACCTCGTACAGGATCGCCAGGCCCTGGTTGGGCTGGCCCACCTCGTACGCGTCCGGATAGCTCAGCACCCAGCGGACCGCGACGTCGTCCCACTCCTTGACGACGGCGTTGACCTCGCCGCCGACGTACTGCACGGGCTTGGTGGCCCGGGCCAGCAGCGGCTCCAGGCGCGGGAACAGCGATTGGGGTGCACTCATGACGGTCCCCATGCTACCTGGGCAGCCTGCGGACGGCATCACGATTCGCTGACTAGCACATTCACGGTTTTGGAGGGTTTGGAATCACGGTTTTGAAGGGTTCTGAGTCACGGTTTTGAAGGGTTCACAGTCACAGTCACAGGCCAGGACGACGGCGCGGGCCAGGACGACGGCGGTGCGTTCCACACCGGGGGCGGCAGCAGGGCCCGTCCCGGGGCCGCCTCGCGGACCGGACGCCGACGCCGGCGCACGACCTCGATCAGCGCGACGGCGACGGTGATGATGCCGGCCTGCAGCAGCGCCGCCCCGATGGAACTCGTGCCGTCCACCCGGTCGAACACGGCACCCAGGCCCCCGGTGAACGGCACGATCAGCAGGCTGGCCATGTTGTTGACCAGGTGCAGCGCGAACGACCCCTCCAGGCCGCCGGTGCGCCAGCACGTCCAGCACGAGGCCAGCCCGAAGTAGAAGTAGACGCTGTTGAGCCACGGATCCTGGGCGTTGTGCGCCAGCATGAACAGCCCCGACGACACGACCGCGCCCAGCGCCAGGCCGATGCGCCGGTTGGGCACCAGGCAGGCCACACTGCGGTTGATCAGGCCGCGGAAGGCGTACTCCTCCCCCGCGCACTGCAGCGGGGTCGTGAGAATGATGCCGGCCAGCAGCACCCAGGTGTCGCTGCGTACGCTCACGACCAGCGCGCCAGAGTGCCACGCCAGCAGGTAGCTGCCCCCGATGATCACCACCCACACGGGCAGGATCACCACGGCGCACAGCCTGAACCAGCCCCACCGGAACCGTCCGGTCACGCTGGACAGATAGCCGCGGGGCTGCAGGAAGAAGTACCCTGCCAGCCCCATCGCGATGAGAACCCACGACGCCAGGCCCAGGTTGTTGCCGATGAAGCCGCCCGGCCCGCTGATGGTCGCGGTCATCTGCGACGCCCGCCCGTGCGCATCGATCGCCATGCCCACCATAGCGAACACCACGTTGGCGAGAAGTCCGGCCGCGACCGCGCACAGCACCGCGAACACACCGCGGGACGGACGCCACCGCGGCCCCCGCGCGAAGCGGGGGTACGTCTGTTCGTCCACCGGCAGCCCCGACAGCATGGGGATGGGCTGTGTCATGGCCTCAGACCTGCGGGAACCAGAGCGCGACCTCGCGCGCGGCCGATTCCGGTGAATCGGAGGCGTGCACCAGGTTCTCCCGTTTCGACGTGGCCAGATCGCCCCGGATGGTCCCGGCAAGGGCCGTAGCCGCATCGGTCGCGCCGTTCATCGTGCGCACGGCGTCGATGGCCCGCTCGCCCGCCAGCACCATCGCCACCAACGGGCCCGAGGTGATGTACGCCTCCAGGCCCGGGTAGTAGTCGCGTCCCACATGTTCGGCGTAGTGGCGCGCCGCGAACGCCGCGTCGATCTGCCGCAGCTCCAGCGCCACCACCTGCAGCCCCCGGGCCTCGTACCGTGCCACGATCTGGCCCACCAGGGCGCGGCGCACCGCGTCCGGCTTGATCAGCACCAGCGTCCGTTCCATCTGACTCATGAGGCAAGCCTAAGCGACGCCTCTGACACCCGGGCGGGTGGATCACGGTCTCAGGAGCGCCCGCACCTCACCGGCCAGGTACACCGACCCGAGGACGAGCACGCCGGCCGCCTCGCCCGATCGCCCGGCGATGCGGACGGCCACATCCACGGCATCGGTGGATGTCGGCGCGGTCTCGACCCGGTCGGCGCCGAAGACGTCGACGGCCATCTCGGCCAGATCCTCCACCGGCAGCGCGCGCGGATTGTCGGACACCTGCGTGACCACCAGCGTGTTGACGGCGGGCTCCAGCAGCTCCAGCACGCCCTGCGCGTCCTTGTCGGCCATCATCGCCAGCACGGCGACCAGCGGCTCGAAGCCGAAGGCCTCCTGCGCACCGGCGAGCGTCGCCCGGACGCCGTGCGGGTTGTGCGCTGTGTCGATCACGACGGG
>WRGV01000168.1 GCA_009787035.1 Propionibacteriaceae bacterium
CGAGCAGCCGCAGCAGGTGCCGCATGAGTGTCGTCTCGTCATCGGTGGCCTTGCCGTCGGCTGAAACCACCAGCCAGGCGGCCCAGGGCAGCAGGTGTGGGTGCCTCGTGCGTCCGACCAGCGTGTCGGCCAGCTCGACCAAGCGCGCCTCGTCGCGGAAGACGCTGCGTGCGTGGCTGCCCGCCAGCTGCGTGGTGAGGCGGTTCATGAGCACCGCGAGCGGAATCCCGACGCCGGGGATGGCCACCTTGATGATCGTTCGCTGCAGCAGGTACTTGCCGACGACGGGCAGCGCCTTGGCGGCCGTGAGCACGCCGCCGGAGAAGAGCTTCTTGACCAGCGGACGGACGACGATTGGCACGGCCTTGGCGACTGCTTCGCGTCCGGCTTCGCCAGCCTTGATCGTGAAGGCGACTCGGATGAGTTTCCACAGATCGTCGGGGTCGGTCATGTCCAGCGGCACCCGGTACAGCACGGCAATGTCCCAGGCCAGCTTGAGCTGCAATTGGGTGGTATATGCCACGTCGGTCATGATCGTCGCAACGGCTGCCGGGACGGTCGCCGGGGACGCTCCGCCGAGGCTGCCGATGGTGGCGGCCACGGTGCCGGTGTATGCGCCGGCCGAGAGCCCGCCTTCGATCGCGGCGTAGCGCATGGCCATCTTGATGCGCTGGTCGACGACGGCGTCTGCGGGCATGCCCGGGTACTTGTCCTGGAAGTACTTCCAGTCGACCTTCTGGGTGTAGACGGTCACGGCCTGGCTGAGCAGATCGGTGAACCAGTTGCCCGATGTGATGTCTTCGGGCCGAAGCTTTGCGACGAAGGTGCGCAGGCTGTCCATGGCCTCTCTCACGGCGCTCTTGTCCGCAATGATCGGCAGCTCGGCCTCGCGGACGACGTCTTCGGCAGAATCCGGAAAGGCGAGGGTTGCGATCGATACGATCTGTTCGCGCTCATCGCTGGTCGCCGCTTCCTCGGTGGTCAGCGACAACCGGGCAAGGTCGCGCACCAGGGCCGTGAACACCAGCTCGCGTTGGTCTTCAGCCAGAGCTTCGTACAGCTGACGAGCCAATTCGACCGGAGATTCGCGGGTGCGAACTCTGTCGCCATTGACATCGGCATCGGCAAGCTCATCGTGCAACTGTTTGCACGTCCGACGGTCCAGGCCGAGTTGCTCGGCAACCTCGTCCAGCGTGGTCAGTTCGGCGGCGTCGACGGTGCCGTCCACAAGCGTCTGGCTTTGCAGCACCTGGGCGTACAGCAGGCTCGCCTTCGAGGGCAGGCTCGACCAGTCGAGATCGTCGGGCGCGGTGGTGTCGGATGAGGAATCAGAGGGGGAGTGCGTGCGCATGGGGGAATCCTTTGGGGGCGGTGGCCATCGGCGATGGCCGTGACACGCTCATCGTAGCTTTCGCCGGGGCTGTTCGATGAACTGTGGTGTGAGCCTTCGATGGGTCCGAGCATCGCGCACCCCCGGGTGAGACAAACTGGCCTCTCGATGCTCAGAACGGGCCGTTTTTCGACGGATCTGACCGTTGAGAGGCACGTTTGTCACACCCAGGTCGTCCAGAATCTGTCGGTGCCACCCCGTAGGCTGTTGAGCGACACAGTCGAGCGGGAAGGGGGCACACATGGGCATCGACTTCGTGCCCGCACTGAACGCCGACGGCACGCTCGCCGCGTTCGAGTCGAAGACCTTGGAGTACAAGCGGGACCTTTCGTCGCCCGACCGCGTGATGCGGGCGCTGGTAGCGTTCGCCAACTCGTCCGGCGGATGCGTGGTCGTGGGGGTCGGCGACGATCACAGCGTCGTGGGTGTCGAAGATCCGCTGGCCGAAGAGAATCGGCTTGCCAACCTGGTGATGGACGCCATCAGGCCGCTGCTCGTCCCCGAGATCGAAACCGTCCCGGTGGGGGACAAGCTCGTGCTGGTGGCGAAGGTGTATCCGGCGGGGCGGCGTCCGTTTCATGTGGCCGCTGACGGCGCGAGCCGGGGCGTCTATGTGCGGCTGGGCTCCAGCAACGTCCAGGCTGACCGCGCGACCATCGCGGAGCTCGAGCGGCAGTCCGAGGGTGGCGGGTTCGACCAGCTGCCCAACCACGGCGACCGGCTCGGCCTGGACACCACGGCCATCGCGAAGACATTTCCCGACCGGGATGTGGCCTCGGCACAGACGGTGTTGCAGCTGACCGTCGAAGACCAGGGCACGACCGTCCCGACCAACGGCGGCGTACTGCTGTTCGGCAAGGAGCGGGAGCGGTTGTTCCCGGATGCCTGGGTCTATTGCGGACGATTCCGTGGCCCGGACGGTCTCGACCTGGTCGACATGCAGGAGCTCTACGCTCCGCTGCTGGACCTTCCCGATCTGGTTGAGGCGTTCTTGAAGAAGCATGCCTTCCGCGGTGCCGACCTGACCGAGTGGCGCCGTCAGGACGACTGGAGCGTGCCGCTCGATATCATCCGCGAGGCCGTCGTCAACGCGCTCGTCCACTCCGACTACGCCCAAAGCGGCGGCCCCCTGCGCGTCGCCTTCTACGACGATCGGGTGTACGTCGAGAGTCTCGGCGGGCTGCTGCCCGGCATGACGATCGAGGCCATGCGTTCGGGGGTGTCGCGCGTGCGCAACCGGGTGATCGCCCGCGTGTTCCGCGAGGCGGGGATGATCGAGCAATGGGGGTATGGCGTGCAGCGCATGTTCCGCCGAGCCGCCGAGCTCGGCCTACCCGAGCCCAGCTATGTGGAGCTGCCGGGGCGGCTGAGGTGCGTCATCCCGACAATGCACGCGCAGATCATGGCAGGGGGAGCGCCGACGGCCGAATCGCCGAGGTTGCCAGTGGACAGTGGATTGCCTAAGACGGCAGGCGCGCTGCTTGTGGCCTTGGCCGGCGGGCCACGGACTCGCGAGGAGTTGCTCGGTATGCTCGGTCTGACCGATCAGTTCGCCAATTCCGCTCGCCACATCAAGCCACTGATTGATGTCGGCCTGGTCGAGATGACGCTGCCGGACAAGCTTCGCTCGAAAGCTCAGCGTTATCGGCTCACCGATGCCGGTCGGGTCTGGCTGAAGGATCGGCAGGAGCGACCTGACTGAACGCGCCAACCGATGAGCGGCGGAACAGTAACTATGATCGCCCGGAGTAACTATGACGGTAACTATGTAACTATGATAGTAACTATCATAGTAACTATGATGTGGCTTGAGTAACTATGATGACGCCTTGATGCCCGCTCTCGTGGGGCAGTGGCCCACCGTGGCGTCGTCCGTAGAATGGATGCCATGGCTTCGGTATCCGATCTGCTCACCGCCCGCCTCGTGACCGCGACGGGGGTCGATCCGGAGCTGCGCCCGGCGACGAAGCCGCAGTTCGGGCACTTCCAGTCGAACGTGGCGCTGCGGCTGGCCAAGCAGCAGGGCCGCAAGCCGCGCGAGGTCGCGGCGCAGATTGTGGACGAGCTCGACGTGGCCGATCTGTGCGAGCCGGTCGAGATCGCGGGCCCGGGCTTCCTGAACTTCCGGTTGCGCACGGATGTGCTTGCCAGCGCCGTGAACGCGCAGCTGGCCGACGAGCATCTGGGTGTGGCGCAGGTGGACGAGCCGGTGCGCGTCGTCATCGACTATTCGAGCCCGAACGTCGCCAAGCAGATGCATGTGGGACATTTGCGCACCACGATCATCGGAGACTGCTTCACGCGCGTGCTGCGCGCGGTGGGGGACGAGGTTGTCCCGCAGAACCACATCGGCGACTGGGGCCGCCAGTTCGGCATGCTGATCGAGCAGATCCAGGACGAGTCGCTCGACCTGGACACACTCGACCTCGCGGGGGCCGAGGAGCTGTACCTGCGGGCCAATGCGCACTTCGAATCCGACGCTGACTTCGCCGAACGCGCCCGCCTGCGGGTCGTTGCGCTGCAGGGCGGCGACGAAACCACCCGCGCCATCTGGCGCCGGCTCATCGCGATCAGCACGGCTGGGTTCAACCGCACGTACGCCCGCCTGGGCGTGCTGCTCACCGACGCCGACATCGCCGGCGAGTCGAGCTATAACGACATGCTCGACGGCATCTGCGACGACCTGCAACACCGCGGCATCGCCGTCATGGACGATGGCGCGCTGATCGCCCGCGTCGACGGCTTCGATGCCCCCGCGATCCTGCGCAACTCGGCCGGCGGCTACGGCTACGACGTCACCGACCTGGCCGCGCTGCGCCACCGCGTGGACGACCTGGGCGCGGGCCGCCTGATCTACGTCACCGACGCCCGCCAGGCCAACCACTTCGCGCTGCTGTTTGCGGTGTCCCGCAAGGCCGGATACCTGCCTTCGTCCGTCATCGCCGAGCACATCGGCTACGGCATGGTGCTCGGCACCGACGGCCACCCGTTCAAGACCCGCGAGGGCACGGCCGCGCACCTGGACGACCTGCTCGACGCCGCCGAGCAGACCGCGTCCCCCGAGGTCGCGCTGGCCGCGATCAAGTACGCCGACCTGTCCAACCAGCTGCAGAAGGACTACGTCTTCGACCCCGTCCGCATGACCGCGACCACGGGCGACACCGGGCCCTACCTGCAATACGCGCACGCCCGCGTCAGCCAGATCCTGCGCCGGGCGCTGGCCGAGCAGGGCCAGGACGAGGACGCCACCGGCGACTGGCAGGTCAGCGTGCTCGCCGAGCTCGCCGAGCAGGATCTTGCCTTGTCGCTGACGCGTTTCGGCGAGGCGGTCGGCGAGGTCGCCGCCAACCTGACCCCGCATAAGCTGTGCATGTACCTGTATGAACTGGCCGGCAAGCTCTCGGTCTTCTACGAGCAGTGCCCGGTGCTGAAGGCCGACGGCGACGTGCGCGCCAGCCGCCTGGCGCTGTGCCAGGCCACCAAGGACGTGCTGGGCCGCGGGCTCACGCTGTTGGGCATCCCCGCGCCGGAGAGGATGTAGCCTGGCCGCATGAGCCAGGACGAGTCGGCACGCCAGCTTGGGCGCTTGCAGCAGCTGGTGGACGGCGCCCGCCGCATCGTCTTTTTCGGCGGCGCGGGCGTGTCGACCGAGTCGGGGGTCCCC
>WRGV01000169.1 GCA_009787035.1 Propionibacteriaceae bacterium
GCGGGGCGTCGGGTGGTGGGGCTAGAAGGTGTTGGCGTTGAGCTTGCGCTGCAGGGCCTGGATGCAGGGGGACGGCTTGGACAGGATGCCGTCGCGTGTGGTGCCCAGGTGCACTTGGAGTGCCCATTGGGTGCGGCTCTTGGGTGTGGCGGCGCTGAGGTTGGAGTAGATGCCGATGCCGTCGACGACGAGGGCTTTGTTGTCCCAGTCGCGGCAGCCGAGGGCGTTGAGTTTGGTTTGGACGGCCTTGACCAGCGGGGACGGGTTGGAGATGATGCCGTCGGCGGTGGTTCCCATGACCTGTTGCCAGCGTTTGATGGTGGCTGCGCCGAGCAGGCCGTCGACGGTCAGCTGCGTCGGCGTGGGCGCCGGCGTGGGTGTGGGTGTCGGCGTGCCCGAGGTGCCGTGCAGCTGGTTGTACCACTTCCGGGCGGCCGTCTGCCGGGGCGCCGCGTTGATGACTTTCGGGTTCTCGTACCACTGGACGAAGTCGTAGGCTGCGGTCTCGGGGGTGATGTTCGACGTGAACCAGGCCTGGAACGTCTGGCTTTTGTTTACCCACTGATCGAACTTGGTGTCGACCTCCCACTTGATGCGCGCGCACTGCGTTGCGACAGTCCTGTAATCGAGGTCCTTCGCCTTCGCCCAATTCAAGAGTTTGGTGGCTGGCGACCACTGGACCAGGCCGTAACCGCCCTTCAGGTTTCCGATATCGTCGTTTTGCCAGCGGTCGGGGATGAGTGCCGATTCGGCCTCCATATTGCCGAGCACTCCGGCGATCGGGCCGTCGGCATAGCCGTAGCCTTTCAGAATCGACCAGACCTGCTTGGCCACATCGATTGCTGCCATGATGAGTTCCTGCTTTCTTGCGTGACGGTGCGGCCGTGCGCACACCCTGGTGACAATGTCGGCGTCCGCCCCGTCGGGGTGTGTTGTGACTACGTCCATTGTGTTGGGGGTGCGGGCAGGTGCGTGGGACAGTGTGCGCGAATTCGCCAGGTCGGCGGAGGCACATTCATCACGGTGGCGGACGCTTCGTCGCCAGATCGGCGGATCACATCTGCGACGACAGTCTGGTCGCGACGGTCCGCGGGCGCGACAGACCGATCAAGACGACACGGTTCGCCCGGGTCAGCATCGCGCTGCGGCGACGAAGGTGGGCACACACGGGGTAGGACGGACGCAGTCGCGCCAGGCCTGCCTCATGCGAGGTGGGATGGCGCTCAGGCGAGCAGCGCGGCGATGCCGACCTCCAGGGCCGTCCCGAAGCCGGTCTCGCGCTCCTCGGCGCTCATGTCCTGGGCGTGGTCGAAGAGGTGGTCGGACACGGTGCAGACCGTCAGGGCCTGCTTGCCCTCCTGCGCGGCGCAGGCGTACAGGCCCGCGGCCTCCATGTCGACGCCGAGCGTGCCGAGCGCGCGCAGCTTGTTCATGACCTCGGGGGCCTCCAGGTAGAAGAAGTCGGACGAGTACATCGCGCCGGTAGCACGTTGGCGCCGGTTCCGGCGACCAGCTCGCGCGCCTTGGCGACCGCGCCGACCAGCATCTCGGTGCTCGCTGCCAGCGACAGCGTCACGCCCGGGACAAGCAGGTTCGCCACGCCGGAGTTGGTGTGGGCGCTGGCCGCGATGGCCACGTCGCGCACGTGCACGCTCGCGGCGATGCCGCCGCAGGTGCCGACGCGGACGATCCGCTCGACGCCGTAGAACCGGAAGAGTTCGGTCGCATAGATCGACAGGCTCGGGATGCCCATGCCCGACGCCATCGCGGTGATGGGCTCGCCGTCGTACTTGCCCGTCCACACGCCGATGCCGCGCACGTCGCTGACCAGCTTGGCGTCGGTGAAGTAGTTCTTGGCGATGCGTTCGGCGCGCTTCGGGTCGCCCGGCATGACGACGATCGGGGCGATCTGGCCGGGTTCGGCGGCGTTGTGTGGAGTGGCCATGGTGTTGCTCCTTCGGGCTGGGTTTGGTTGTCTTCAGCCTATCGCCGCCGCCGCGGCGGTGCCAGGAGTCGCGGCCGACTGCCCGCAGCCGGCTCTGGGATGCAGCTCGAGTCCCAACGGTTCGTGGGGGGGGGCACGTCGCCGCTATGGTGTGCCCCCGACCGCAGACCGTGTCGTTGCCGGATAATTGGGAGACACAGTCTTGAGGGGGGTGACTATGGCCGAGATCGAGGTGGACGCTGCGGGGCGAGTCGTCGCTGCCGAGTCGAAGACGCTGGCGTACAAGCGCGATCTGTCAAGCTCGGACGAAGTGCTGAAGAGCGTGGTGGCCTTTGCCAACTCTGCCGGAGGCAGGCTGCTGATCGGCATCGCCGACGACGGGCAGGTGCTCGGCGTGCAGGATCCCCTGAAGGAAGAGCAGCGGCTGGCCAATCTGATTTCGGACGCCGTGAAGCCCCAGTTGCTGCCCACTATCGAGCTCGTGCCGGTGGATGGCAAGACGGTGCTGGTGGCGCAGGTGTGGCTGGGGCAGCAACGTCCGTACTACTTGGGCAAGCTGGGGCTGCACCAGGGCACGTACATCCGGGTGGGCTCGACCGATCGGCAAGCCAGCGCCGGAATGATCGCCGAGCTGGGGCGCGATACGACGGGCGAGTCGTTCGATCAGCTGCCCGCCCGGCGTGCCCGTTTGGACGACATCGATACTGATTACCTGGCCCAGACATTGGGACGCAATATCGACGAACAGGCGCTGCGGACGTTGGGGCTCGTCGTCGAGGAGCAGGGCCAGCTGGTGCCCACGAACGGTGGCGTGCTGGTCGGGTCGCGGCATCCAGAGACGTTCCTGCCGCACGCGTGGGTGCAGTGCGCCCGGTTCCGGGGCGATTCGATGCGGGTGATTACCGATCAAGCACGCATCACCGGGCCACTGCCGGAGGCCGCCGATCTAGCGATGGATTTCCTGAAGCACAACGCCTTCCTGCGCGCCCAGTTCGGCGACGTGCATCGTACGGACGTGTACTCGATCCCGGTTGAACCGTTGCGCGAGCTGATCGTCAATGCGTTGGTGCACTCCAGCTATGCCGACCATGGAACCCCGATCAAGATCGCGTTCTACGACACATCGATCGTGATCACCAGCCCCGGTGGGCTGTTGCCAGGTCTGACGGTCGAGCGCGTGCTGGAAGGGGTGTCGGTGATCCGCAACCCCGTGTTGGCCAGGATGTTCGTCGAGCGTGGCCTGATCGAACAGTGGGGCACCGGACTGCCCAAGGCGATGGATGCGCTCGTTGCCGCCGGGTTGCCGCCAATGGAGATTGCCGAGGGGCACGAGCGGCTGGAGATCACCGTGCACATTGAGGATCACGACCCCGCCAAGCACCACGTAACGCCCACCAAGCCCCAAGTATTGCCAGATGAGCACCAAGTAGCATCGGACGAGCACCAAGGAGCGATGGAGAATCGCCTAGTAGATCCTCGAAAGCACCAAGAAAAGCACCAAGAAAAGCACCAAGAAAAGCACCAAGAAAAGCACCAAGAAAAGCACCAAGAACCGGTGGATGCACTGGGGCGGTACGGACAGACGATCTTGGATATGCTGACTCGCAGGTCGCTGAGCCGGGCTGAGGTGCTCGACCAGATAGGCCTGCACAACGACCACCGCGCCTACCTGCGGCATCTGCTTCCCTTGGTTGAGGCTGGTCTGGTCATGCCGACCCAGCCGGACACTCCCAAGGTGCGCACCCAGCGGTACGCAATCACGGATGCCGGCCGCTCGCTACTGGCGACGCTCGTCTAACAACAACCGAACGACGCGGAAGAGAAGGCATCGCATGAGCACAGAACCGCAGACTCCGCCGCAGGTGGGATCGCTGTTATGCATGATGCCGGCGGCTGATCCGGTGATCGACCGCTGGCGCCAGCAGCACGACACGGCCCGCCAGGCTGGGGTTCCCGCGCACCTCACGCTCATCTTTCCCTTTGCACTGCCATCGGCGGTGACGGACGACGAAATGGGTGCGCTGCGAGAGCTCCTTGTCGGCGTTCAGCCCTTCACGATCACGCTCGACCGGACGGACTGGTTCGGTGACCGGGTGCTGTTTCTGGGCCTCGCCGACCCGGCGCCGCTGATCGGGCTCATCCACGCGCTGGAGGCGATCTTCCCGGATTGGCTGCCCTATGGGGGGGCGTTTGAGGACGTCTGGCCGCATGTGACCATGGGGAGCGACGGCCAGGTCGACGCGCTGCGCGAGGCCGAGGCGGCTGTCGCGTCGGCGCTGCCGATCGTTCAGAAGGTCAATGCCATCGCATGGTGGGTCGGCTCGCCGCTGGACAGCGGCCGCAGCGACTGGCATCGTGCGTTGACGCTGCCTCTGGGGGCCTGACCGCCCTCACAGCGCCAGGCCGGCGCCCAATCGGGTCATGACCAGGGACGCCATCCGGTGGCCCAGCTGGCAGCAGATCTCGACCGCGGGGCTGTCGGGGGCCGCGTAGCGCATCCACGGGACGCCGGGGATGCCGGGCTCGGGCACGAGCGTGGCCACCGGCAGCAGGCTGGCCAGGAACCCGGCGGCGAAGCCGTCGCCGGCTCCCGTGGTGTCCACGATGCCGTCCACGGGCGGGGTTGGCCAGGTCGCGGCGCCCGCCTGCGTGCGGATCAGCAGCGGATCCTGGCCATGCTTGATGATCATCATGCGCGGTGCAGGTTCGGGGACATCCCAGCCCAGTAGCGCAGCTTCGTCCTCGTTGGCGAAGACGATGTCGGGGTCGAGGCGGTCGACCTCGTCGCGAAACTGCGCAGGCCCGAAGTCGCGGATCAGGCTGGCGGACGACGCGTCCAGGCTGGTCAGGCCGCCATGGGCGCGCACCTGCGTCAGTGCCCGCCGCACGGTCTGGGCGGCGGGGTTGTCCTGCAGCGAGTACGCGGTCGCGTGCAGCCACGTGAGATCGTCCAGGCTGCCGGACGGCACCTCGGCGAGCTCGGCGTTGGCGCCCCGGTCGGGCAGCATCGTGCGCTGGCCGTCAGGATCGACCAGCACCACGACGATGCCGGTGCGGTGGCCGAGCGCCAGCCGCGCGTCCACGTGCTCGCGGCGCAGGGCCCGGGCG
>WRGV01000170.1 GCA_009787035.1 Propionibacteriaceae bacterium
GGAACATCTGCGGCATCGTGATCAGCATCACGGCGGTGTTCGCGGCCCGGCGATTGCGGACGACGCCGAACACGATCATCGCCACCGCGCCGCCCGACAGGCACATCAGCGGCGACAGCGCGAACAGCACCACCAGCTGCCACCCGGCCAGGTGGATGCCCATGAACAGGCCCACCACGATCACACCGACCCCCGACAGCAGGCCGAGGAAGCTCGACCCGAGGATCTTGCCGATCACGATCGCATACCGCGATGCGGGGCTGACTAGCAGTTCCGCGCTGAAGTTCTCGTCGGAGTCGTCGATCAGCGACGTCATACTCATGGTCGTGCTCATGAACAGCATGTTGACGAACATGCCGACGAGCATGAACTCCCCGAAGCTGAACGGCAGGCCCTTGGCCATGTTCTCCATCAGGTTGCCGCCGATCAGGCCCATCATCAAGATGGGCATGGCCAGCGTGAATGCGATGGTCTGCGGGGTCTTGAACGTCAAGGTGATGTCGCGGGCCACGACGGCGACGGCCGCGTTGACGAACCGCCAGGCCGCCGAGCGAGCCGGGACGGACGGACGTCCAGAATCTGTCGGACGCACCAGGCTGATCGTGCTCATGCCGCCACCTCCGCATCGCCTGCGACCAGCGCGTCCAGGTCCAGACCGCCGGCGTCGCGCCGCATGTATTCGATGTAGGCGTCCTCCAGGGTATCGACCCCGAGCGCGCCCTTCATCTCCTGCGGGGTCGAGCAGGCCGAGATGCGGCCCCGATTGATCAGGCAGACGCGATCGGCCCCCTCGGCCTCATCGATGTAATGCGTCGTCAGGAAGATCGTCATGCCCAGCTCGCGGCGCACCTGGTCGATGTACGTCCACAGGTTGCGCCGAGCGACGGCGTCCAGACCCTGCGTCGGCTCGTCCAGAAACAGCACGCGCGGGTTGTGAATCAGCGAACGGACGATCTCCAGCTTGCGCTTCATGCCGCCCGACAGCTTGCCGATGGGCTTGAACAGCGCGTCGCGGATGCCCACCACCTCGGTCAGCCGCTCGACGCTGGCGCGATACTCGGCCGGCATCATGGTGTACGCGGGGCGGTAGCCGTACAGCCCGTACATGCACGCGTGGATCCGGATGTTCTGCTCGGCCGTCAGGTTCTGGTCGAGGCTCGGCTCCTGGAAGATGATGCCGATGTTGGCCCGCACCTGGCTCGACTGCGTGACGACGTCGTACCCGGCGATGCGCACCGACCCGGACGTCAGCGACAGCGTCGTGGTCAGGATCGAGATGGTCGTCGTCTTGCCCGCGCCGTTCGGCCCGAGAAACGCGAAGAACTCGCCCGGACGCACGTCGAAGCTCACGCCCTTGACGGCCGGCTCCTTGGTCTTCTTGTACTGCTTGACGAGGTCTTTGACCTCGATGATCGGTTCCATACTGTGCCCCCCTCACGGACACGACCAGTCTGGAACCCCCGCATCAACGCCGGCTCACCACCAGGTCAACGGCGTGTAAACGCACCCGGCAGGCGCACGCAGAACACCGACCCGACACCGAGTTCACTGGAGACTTCGATGCCACCACCGTGCAGCTCGACGATCCGGTGCGCCAGCGCCAATCCCAGGCCGTTGCCGGCGCCCGTGCGCGACCGGTCGGCCCGGAAGAAGCGCTCGAAGACGTGCGGCAGGTCGTCGGCCGCGATGCCGATGCCGCTGTCCGAGACGCTCACCCGCACACCGTCCTCCTCGCCGACAGCCGCGACGGTGATCCGTCCGCCCTCGGGGGTGTACTTGATCGCATTCTGGACGAGGTTGGTCCACACCTGGCGCAGCATGTCCTCGTCGGCGACCACGCTCACCTGCGCGGCATCCAGCTGCACATCCAGACCTTTGGCCGACCACTGCGGCTCCAGGGTCAACACGACCGACCGCAGCTGGCCGTCTAGGCGGTATTCGCGCTTGTCAAGGTCGACGGACTCCTCCAGCGCGGACAGCCGCAAGAGGTTGTCGCCCAACGCCGAGACGCGGCGGGTCTCCGAGCAGATGACGTCGAGGTAGTGGTCGCGGGTGGCGTCGTCGAGCCCGCCCTGGCGCAGCAGCGCCGCGAACCCGCCGATGGACGTCAGCGGCGACTGGATCTCGTGCGACACGCTGGAGATGAAGTCCTGTCGCTGGCGCTCCAGATCGCCGAGCTGCCGCGCCATCTGGTTGACCGAGGCCGCCAGGTCGCGCATGCCCGCATTCTCGGACAGCGGCACGCGCGCGCTGAAGTCGCCGTGCGCGATGCGGTCGAGCGCCGTGACGATCTCGCCCGCCACCTCGCGCGGGTCGCGCGGCTGGTGGCCCGTCAGCCGCGCCCAGATCGTGCCGACCGTGCCCGCCAGCGCGAGCGTCACCATGACCGTGAGCACGTACGCAACCACGCCCGGCGGGCGTCCGACAAGCCAAAACACGCCCTGCATGACGAACCATCCCGCGCACAGCGCCGCCAGCACGCCCACCCAGCGCCCGATCTGCAGCCAGACCCGGCACGCCCGCGACGTTTCGGTCACACTGTCGGACGCCGTGCTTGCGGACGCGGCGCTCACGGCACGTCCTCCAGCCGGTACCCCAGCCCGCGCACGGTGACGATGCGGAAGCCGTCGTCGGGCCCGAAGCGGTCGCGCAGCCGGTTGATGTGCACGTCCAGCGTGCGCGAGGTGCCCTCGAAGTCGAAGCCCCAGACCTCGTCCATGATGAACTCGCGGGTCAGCGTGCGTCCCTTGTGGCCGGCGAGCACGAAGAGCAGGTCGAACTCCTTGAGCGGCAGGTCCAGCGGGACCCCGTCGAGCCTGGCGATGTGCGCATCGTCGTCGAGCTCCAGACGCCCGGCGCGCACCGATTGATCCATCACCTTGTGGTAGCGCCGCAGCAGCGCGCGCACGCGCATGACCAGCTCGGGGCCCTCGAAGGGCTTGACCAGGTAGTCGTCGGCGCCGGCCTCGAAGCCTTCGGCCTTGTCGGTGAGCTGTCCCTTCGCCGTGAGCATCAGCAGCGGCAGCTCAGGGTGGTACTGCCGGGCCAGCCGGCAAAACTCGAAGCCGTCGACGTGCGGCATCATGGCATCGACCACGCAGGCGTCGATCTGGTGATCACCGAGCACGCGCAGGCCCTGCTGGCCGTCGGCGGCCGTCAGGCACGACAGACCCGCCGCGCGCAGCAGCGCCGACACCAGCTCGCAGATGTGCGGGTCGTCGTCGATCACCAAGACTGCGCCCATGGCCACCAGTTAACACCGGCCATGTCAACGCAGTGTTACGGACGTGGGCGGACGGCTCAGTGGTGCGGCCCGGGCGCCGGAGCGGCCCAGCCGTCGACGTAGACCTGCCCGGCGGGCACGCCGTGGGCATTGGCGGCGGCGCGGGCCGCGTCCAGGAAACCGTCCGGCCCGCACAGGTACAGATCCGGGCGCTCGGCGTCGGGGGCCAGCGTGGCCAGTTCGGCGTCCAGCACCTCTGCGGCGCTGCCGACGGGGCCGGTCCAGGACGCGTCCGGACGCCACACCGGCACGATCACGCGCAGCGTCGGCAGCGCGGCCTGCAACTGCGCCAGCTCGTCGGTGGCGAAGACCTCGTCGGGCGTGCTGACACCCAGCACGAGCAGCGCCTCGGTCGTGTCGCCTCGCTCGGCCATCTGGCGCAGCATCGCGAGCATCGGCGCCAGACCCGACCCGCCGCACACCATCCAGCGCGGACGTCCGGACTCGTGCAGCGTGAAGTCGCCCTGCGGCCCGCGCAGCGCCACCACGTCGCCGACGTCGGCCCGCCCGGTCAGATAGTCGCCGAAGAACCCCTGCGAGCCCACCTTGATCAGGAACTCCGCCTCGCCTTGCGCACTGGACGCCGACGCGAACGAGAACGCCCGCGACGAGCTGGAGTCGGGCGGTGTCAGCTCGGCGTACTGCCCGGCCTCGAAGACCAGCCCCGTCCCCTGGGCCTCATCCGGCATGACGCGCACCCGCAGCCGGACGATGTCGCCCGGCAGCCGCTCGATCGAGGTGACCGTGGCCCGGCGCAGCGGGATCGTGCCCTGCCTCACGCGCGCGCTGTCGTACGGCAGCTCGATAGTGACGTCGCCGTCGGGGAAGCCGCAGCACAGCAGCGTGCCGCAGTCCGCCTCGTCGGCATCCGACAGGGCCGTCGGGGCGTGCGCGCCCAGGCGCATCCGTCCCGAAGCCAGCCTGGCCCGGCACATGCCGCACATCCCGTGCCGACACCCGGCGACGAGCAGGTGTCCGGCCTCCTCCGCCGCCATCAACAGCGTCGTATCGTCGTGACAAGGAATGACGTACTCGACGCCCTCCGTGGTTCGCAGTGTTGCCGTACCCATACCAGGGCCTCCCTCTCCAACCGAACCAACGTAGCACCGGCGCCCGCTCGGCGGTGGCGGCGCCGCGATCATGGCACCGCCGCCGCTCATGCGATACGGTATCCGACAAGCGGCGATGAGGGACGGAGGCCGACATGCGCGAGCGCACGATCATCCTTGCGGGCGGATGCTTCTGGGGCGTCGAGAAGTACCTGGATGCCATCCCGGGCGTGGTCGGCACGCGCACGGGTTACGCGAACAGCCGGGTCGCGCACCCGAGCTATCAACAGGTCTGCGCGGGCGGGACGGACGCCGCCGAGGCCGTCCGGGTGCGCTACGACGCCGACGCGCTGGGCCTGGACGAGCTGCTGGCGCTGTTCTTCGAGGCCATCGACCCGACCTCGCTCGACCGCCAGGGCCACGACGTGGGCCACCAGTACCGCACGGGCGTCTTCTGGACGGACGACGCGGACGCCCCGCTCGTGCGCGGTGCCCTGGCCCGGCTGCAGGCCGCGTACCCCGACGCCGCGATCGTGGTCGAAGCCGCGCCGCTGGGCACGTTCTACGACGCCGAGGAGTACCACCAGCACTACCTGGACAAGAACCCCACCGGCTACTGTCACCTGTCGGCCGCCCGCATCGAGCAGGCGCCGCACCGTCTGGCGGCGCTG
>WRGV01000171.1 GCA_009787035.1 Propionibacteriaceae bacterium
CTGTCTGCAGGCTGCGGCGGCCGCCTGACTCAGGCGGTGATGACAGGCAGACCGGTGACGGCGGCGGCGCCGAGGATGCCGTAGCTGGTCACATCGGTGAATCCGGCGGCCCGCATGCGGTTGCGGGCCTGGCCGGCCCGGTGGCCCGCGGCGCAGTAGACGACGTACTCGGCATCCTTGGGCAGCTCGTCCAGCATCGGCCCGAATGTGGCGCCGCGGATGTCGAAGTTCAGCGCACCGTCCAGATGGCGCTCCGCATACTCGGCGGGGCTACGGACATCGATCACGATTCTTGCCATGACACCGAGTCTATCCAGTTCACATACCCAGGAAGTCGCGCCACAGGGGCAGTTCGCGGCGCGCCTGCGCCAACCCGGCGGCGTAGCTCATGCGCAGCGTCGGCACCGAGCGGGTGGCGGTGGTGACGAACACGTGGGTGGGTGCGAAGATCAGCGCGCGTCCCGACGCCTCCAGGTCGAACAGCATCTCGCGTGTCGCGTTGTAGCGGCGCCATCGCCCGATCAGCGCCTCCGCGACCGCCGGATACGTGTGCCAGGCGGCGCGCAGCAGCGGCGACAGGTGATAGGGCCGCATGAGGCGGCTGCGCGGGCGCGTCAGCACGACGAAGACGCGCTCGAAACCCTCGTCCAGCGCGGGTTGTACCGGGATGCCGCCCGACGGCCCCAGCGCCCCGTCCAGATATGCCTCGCCGTCGATGAAGGTCAACGGCATGGCGAACGGCATGGAGCTGGACGCGCGCACCCGGCGCATCAGGTCGGGCAGCGTGCGCATGTCGTCCTGCGTGAACCACACCGGCTCGCCGTCGCGGCACCGGAACGCGCCCACGCGCAGCTGGGCCGGGTTGGCCCGGAAGGTCTCGAAGTCGAACGGCAGCACCTCGTCCGGCCCCGCGGTGTGCTCGTAGATGTACTCAGCGGCGAACAGGCCCTTGCCCTGCAGCATCGTGCGCAGCCCACCGAAGTTCGGGTCGGCGGGGGAGTCGACGAAGGACGAGGCGGTGCGCGCGATGTCGCGGGACAGGTAGTTGACGGCGTTGCTCGATCCGGCCGAGATGCCCGACACCCAATCGAAGTGGATGCCCTGTTCCAGCAGCACCTGCGCCACCGGGGCGGTGTAGCTGGCGCGCATGCCACCGCCCTCGAAGACGAGGGCGACGTCGGTCACGTTGTTCGTCAGCGGGATGCGTGGGGATAGTTCAGCAGTCATCGACACCCAGCCTAGCCGTCCTGCGGGGCTGCCCGGGTGCCTGGCTCGATCGGCTAGCCTGGATGCGGAAGGAAAGAGGTCATCATGCGGGTGGGTTTGGCGCTCGGGTCGGGCGGCGCGCGCGGCCTGGCGGGCATCGGCGTCGTCGACGAACTGCGCTCGCGCGGCCACGAGGTCGCCTGCGTCGCCGGCACGTCCATGGGAGCCGTGGTCGGCGGGGCGTTGGCTGCGGGCAAGCTGGAGGACGCGAAGGGTTTCGTGCTGGGCCTGACNCGTCCGGGTCTGCTGCGCTATCTCGATCCGGCGGTGCGCGCGCCCGGGCTGCTGCGCGGCGCCCGCATCTTCGCAGCGCTGCGCGATCTGATCGGCGATCCCCGGATCGAAGACCTGCCGATCCCCTACGTGGCGGTCGCCACCGACATGGCGGCCCGGTGCCCGGTCTGGCTCACGTCGGGGCCGCTGCTGCTGGCCATGCGGGCCTCGGTGGCGATCCCGGTGCTGTTCACGCCCATCATGACGGGTGGACGGCTGCTCGTCGACGGCGGCGTGCTCAGCCCGGTGCCGGTGGCCGCTCTGCGGGCCCTGGCCGCCTCGCGTGGCGGCGGCGTGGACGTCACGGTCGGCGTGTCGCTGTTCGGTGCGGTGGACGATCCGGTGGTCGAGCCGATCACCGTGGGGTTGGAGGCGTTCGAGCAGGGACAGCCCGAGCAGGCTGGGGCGGAGCTGTGGCAGCCGCTGCCCGGACGGCTCGCGCTCGGGCAGGCCGGGTTGCTGGCCGCCGACGTCATGCAGGCCGAGCTGGCCCGTGCGCAGCTCGCGCAGCAACCGCTCGACGTGCTCATCGAGGTGCCCACGGATGCGTCGTCGTTCGCCGACTTCGATCAGGCCGAGCGGCTCATCGAAGTGGGGCGCGGCCTGGCGGCGCAGGCCTTCGACGCGGCGGGTCTGTGATATGGACGACGATCTGATCGAGTCCGTCCCCTCGCCGGATGTCTTCTGCGGAATGGTGCCGGTCGCGGCATCGGCTCCGCCGGCGCACCAGGTTCTGGTGCCGGCGCGCTGGCGTGAGCTGGAGCCGGACCTGGCTCCCTCGACGCTGCGGCGACTGCTGGCGCGCACGCCGAGCATCGAGCAGGCGTTCTGGAGCGACTGGCTGCCGCGCGTGCTGTGGCGCGGCGCGGCGTCCGCTGCGGTCGTGATGCATGTGGAGCCGCTGATCGTGGCCGCCTACAGCCCCGTCTTCGACACCTGCGCGATGCTGGAGTTTCCGGCGTGGTTGGCCGCCGGGCATGGGCAGCTGGCCACCGGGCGTGCGCAGCTCGCCTTCGGAGATCACCTGGTCGCTGTGCTGGCACACCTGCCGGGCGAGGCGCTCGCCCCCGACCTGCACCTGGGCGGAACGCCCGCGGCGCCCGCTGCGGGGGGTCTGCCGGACGGCTGGGCGAACGTGCTGCCGGTGGTGGCCGATTTCGTGTGCGACCCGGCGTCTGGCACGCTGCGGCAGGCTCACGACGACATGCCCGACTGGCAGTGGATACGCGCGGAGCAGTGCGGTCGCGAGGAGCTGTGGCTCAGCCGGGGTGCGCTGCGCGACGGACGACCCACCCGGGCCGCCGTGCCCGCGGGGATGGACGCCGACGCGTACCCGCTGCGGGATCTGTTGCTCCGCTCCGGCGAGATGGGCCGGCGCGGTTAGGCGGCCACCGTGCTGGTCATGTGCCAGACGATGTCCGGGATGGTGTGGTGGCGGTAGTCGCCGGGGGGCTGCTTGCGCAGCTGGGCGAGCACGCGCAGGCCGTCCGGCGTCAAGCTGAGCCGTCCGGGCCTGTCGGCGGTGGGTGCGCGGCGGGTCATCACCTGGTCGGGGCCCTGCGGGGCCAGTTCGAGGGCGCAGTCGGAGCCGCACAGCAACAGCGTGCGTCCGGCCCTCAGCGCAGGCTCGGCCGCGGCCAGCACGTCACCCAGCGCCGCGCCGCTGATCGCGATGGTCAGCGCCTCGTCGGTGCCGCTGACCTTCAGGCTCTCCACGGCCAGGCGGGGCACGAACGGCGCCGCCTGCGCGACCCCGGCCAGCACCTGGGCGCGCAGTTCGGGGAACTCGTCCAACCCCGCTCGGTCGAGCACGGTCAATCCGAACGGCCAGCGCTGCCCGATGACAGACAGCACGCCGTCGGTGTTCCATGCGAGGATGTCGGCGAGCTCCGGGCCGGTGATGCCGACCGCCTGCACGAACGCCACCGTGCCGTTGGGCGTCGGGATGGCCGGGCTGATCGCGTCGTCGGTGAACGCCAGCGCGGTCAGCTGCGTGGCCTCGTCCAGTGCGATCGGGCCGCCGGCGTCGAGGTGATGGCGGGCACGGATCGGCGTCCCCGAGGTGAACACGTGCCGGGCGAGGTTCTGCAGCAGATTGACCACCCACACCGGCGGGGTGACGGACAGGTCGAGCGCACGCCGGTCGTACAGGCGCAGCGTCATCTCCATGCCGAAGCCGGATTCGCCGGGGCGGGCGCTGGGCCGGTCGGCCTCGCCGTAGAGGTTGGAGTAGCCGTAGGTCACGTAGTGCCAGTGCGGGGCCGGATCGCTGGCGCGGTAGATCGAGATGCCGTCGAGCGGGTCGGGGCCGCCGAGTCGGCGCGGCACGACCGTGCCGTAGTGGGTCGGCTCCTGGCCCGGATAGGCGGCGGCGAAGACGGCCGTGATGGCGTCCCACCCGGCGGCAGGCTCGTCTGGCGATTGCGCTCCGGGCGGAGGCTGCGTGGGCGGCGCAGCGGGCGTTTCGCTGTGATGGTGATGCCACGGGAAAGGTGCCATAAGAAATATTGTGACATCCTCTGTCAACACTAAGGAAGCGCTGATTAACGGCTGTTCCGAGCAAGGATCAGTGTTTCCCCACGTCAGCTCAGCGCATCCACCCCGCCGCGCAGCTGCGCACAGTGGACGGCGAACGCGTCTGGCTCGGGCAGCAGCGACAGGGCCAGCGTGGTGCCGCCGTCCAGGTCGTAGAACCAGCCCGGATGCACCCACAGGTGTGCCTGGCGCAACAGCCGCAGAGCCAGCGTGTCGTCGTCGATCAGCGGGGGCACGTCGAGCAGCGCCATCCAGCCGCCCTGGGCCGTCCGGACGCGGTAGCCGCCGCTGGCGAAGACCGCGCGCAGTGTGGCGAGGTTGGCCAACAGCCGGGTGCGGACGCGTTCGACCGCCGCGTCGGCCAGATCGAGCAACCCCGGCAGGGCCAGTGCCACGGGCGCCCCGACGGACAGGTACGTGTCGGCGATCGCGTCCAGGCGGTCGGCCGTGGCGGTGCCGCCCAGCCCCGTCGCGCGGATCCAGCCGAGCTTGAGCTGCGGGGCGCACAGCAGCTTGGACAGGCCGTCGAGGGCGAACGTGGGGACGTCGTCGCGTCCGGCCAGCCGGGCGGGCTGGGCGTCCGCGTCGAGCCGGTACGGCCAGAAGACCTCGTCGGCGATCAGGGGCAGATCGCGGCGTGCGCAGGCCTGCGCCACGGCGTCTGCGGAATCCAGGTAGGCCCCGGTCGGGTTGTTGGGGTTGACGGCGACGACGGCGCGCACGCGCGGGTCGTCCAGCGTGGCGCGCAGGCTGTCCTGATCGAGCTCCCATCCGGACGGGTGCAGGTAGAAGCTGCGGTAGCCGGTGACCTGGGCGCCCGCCAGGCTCGCCAGCGGCTCGATGAGCGGGTAGCCGGGCGTCATGATCGCGACGGCATCGCCCGGATCGGTGAGCAGATCGAACAGCCA
>WRGV01000172.1 GCA_009787035.1 Propionibacteriaceae bacterium
GTGCGGCGTCGGCTGCGGCATCTCGTGGCTGCCCGGGTTGGGCAGCTGGGTCAAGGCAAGGTCGTTGTCGTGCGGGCGACGTCCACGGCGGGGTGTTCCCCGGCGCTGGGCGATGATCTGGCGGTGGCGTGGCAAGCGGCGGTGGGTGCCCTCGAAGAGCGCGCTGCCGCTGTCGGGGCCGTCGAGAGCGTGGCAGCATGAAATACATACTCATGGCGCTGATCAGGGCGTGGCGGGCGGTCGTCTCGCCGTGGTACGGGCCGGTGTGCAAGTACTACCCGTCGTGCTCGGCGTACGCGCTGGAGGCCGTGGCCGTGCACGGGGCCTGGAAGGGCGCCGGCCTGGCGGCGTGGCGGCTGTTGCGGTGCAACCCCTGGTCGAACGGGGGCGTCGATCCGGTGCCGGGTTCGGCGCTGGAGGCACAGATTGCCGCCGAAGAGGCGGCCGATACTAGCGAACTAGTGGGCTGGGTAGGCGTGCCCACGACGGGACAAAGTCGTCTCGATGAGCCTGAATTCGCCCACCTTCGGGACGGATCCGCGGTGAGCGCGCAGAACTGTCCCATGCCGGCGTCCGTCCCCACGGACAACCGGATCACCGCCCCCACAAGCCAAGCGACGGCACACGGTGCCTCGTCGCAGACCAGCGTGGCTGGATGTCGCTGGTTCCACCATCCGGTGAACTCGGTTCATCGACCAGTGAATGAGGTCTACCCATGCTGACTGCGATGTCCCTGATGGACTCGTTGGCCCACATCGGCAACACCATCTTGACGCCGTTCTATTGGATCATCAGCGGCATCATGGTGCTGTTCCACCACCTGCTGTCGCCGGTGTTCGGCGTCGATTCGGGCATCACCTGGGTGCTGTGCATCATCTTGATGACCTGCGTGCTGCGCGCGGTGATGCTGCCGCTGTACAAGAAGCAGATGAACGGCGCCCGGGCGATGACCTCGGTGCAGCCGCAGCTCAAGGCGCTGCAGGAGAAGTACAAGGGCGATCGCGAGCGGCTCAGCCGCGAGACGATGAAGCTGTACGAAGAGAACGGCGTCAGCCCGTACGCGTCCTGCCTGCCGATGATCGTGCAGATGCCCGTCTTCATGGGCCTGTTCTGGGTGCTCAACTCGGCCGCCCGGTACACCGGGCCCGGGTCGGCGACGCCGCTGAAGGGCTACTGGATGGTGCACAACCCGAGCCTGGCCGAGTCGCTGCGCGATTCGACGATCTTCGGGGCGAAGCTGTCCATCACGTTCACGTCGGCGGGCGCATGGAACAGCACCCGCGCCCTGTGCGTCGTGCTGGTCGTGCTGATGATGGCCATCCTGTTCCTGCAGCAGCTGCACATGATGCGCCGCAACATGCCGCCGGCGTCGATGACCGGGCCCATGGGGCAGCAGCAGAAGATGATGCTGTACGTCTTCCCGCTGTTCTACATCATCGGCGGCATCAACGTGCCGATCGGCGTGCTGTTCTACTGGGTGATCAGCAACGCGTGGACGTACGTGCAGCAGTACTGGATAATCCGGCACTACCCGACGCCGGACACGCCCGCGTACCTCGATTGGGAGGATCGCATGATCGCCGAGGGTAAGGACCCGAAGGCGATCGAGGCCGCCCGGCTGGAGAAGAGCCGCAAGAAGCGCAGCGGCAAGGGCGCCTCGATGATGCAGGCGGCGATGGAGCGGCAGGCTGCCGCCCGCGAGGCGGCTGAGCACGAGCAGGCCGAGCGTGCGTCCGGGTCGTCCCAAGCCGTCGTCCGGACGGATGAAAAGACGGGCAAGAAGGTCGTCGTCCGCACGCAGCCGCGCAACCAGTCGCGCTCCAAGCGGAGGAAGTGAACGTCCCCCGGGACACAAGGCAATCACCGGCCCGCCCCCGGGCCGGAACAACGCTGGCAAGGCCAGCAAAGGACAAGGAGCCGCACATGAGTGACAAGGACAACGAGCTCGAACCTGATGCCGACCAGCTTGAGGTGGCAGAGGCGAGCGCGCAGGACGAGGACGTCGCGGAGCAGACCCCGGGCGACGAGTCGTCCGAGGCAGACGAGGGCGACAAGGGCCACGAGAACTGGGCAGACCTCGACAGCGAGGGCGACATCGCAGCCGACTACTTGGAGGANCTGCTGGACATCGCCGACCTGGATGGCGACATCGACACGTACGTCGAGGGAGATCGCGCGCACGTCTCGATCGTGACNGACAGCGATCTGCTGGTCGGCAAGGANGGNGAGGTGCTGGACGCGCTGCAGGAGCTGGCCCGGCTGTCGGTGCTGACCGAGACCGGGCGGCACTCGCGGCTGATGCTGGANATCGCGGGCTTCCGCGAGAAGCGCCGCCAGCAGCTGCAGCAGCTCGCCCTCGACGCGGTCAACGAGGTCAAGGCCAACGGCGAGGCCGTCCGGCTGGCACCGATGAACCCGTTCGAGCGCAAGATCGTGCACGACGTCGCCGCGGCCAATGGGCTGTTCAGCGAGTCGGAGGGCGTGGAGCCGCAGCGGCGCGTCGTCATCTCGCCGGCGCGCTAAGTGAGCGCCGACGCGTGTGGCCCGGATGCCGAACTGGCGGCGCGCCAGGCGTGTCGCGCGGTGTTCGGCGATGTCGGGGCGCCCTTGGGCGAGCGCTATGCGCAGCTGCTGGGCGACGAGGGCATCGAATGGGGCCTGCTCGGGCCGCGTGAGGCCGGGCGGATCTGGTCGCGTCACCTGCTGAACAGCCTCGCGCTGGCGCCCATGCTGGGGCAGGGGGCGTGTGTGGTGGACGTCGGCAGCGGAGCCGGGCTTCCCGGGGTGCCGCTGGCGATCGCGCGTCCGGACGTGTCGATGGTGCTGTTGGAGCCGCTGCTGCGGCGCACGCGGTTTCTAGAGCTCGTCGTTTCTGAATTGGGGCTGGGCGACCGGGTGCGCGTGGTGCGCGGCCGGGCCGAGGATCAGCGCGAGCGGGGCGGTGCAAGCCGCCTGGTGGCGGACGTCGTGGTCTGCCGGGCCGTGGCGCCGCTGGATCGGCTGCTCGGCTGGTGCGTGCCGCTGCTGGACGTCCGCGGGGAACTGCTGGCCCTCAAGGGCGACAGCGCCCGCGATGAGGTGCGGCAGGCGGCGTCCGTCCTCGATCGGCTTGGGGTGGAGGCGCAGGTGCTGGACGTGGATGCCGGGCTTGGCCAGACCGCGACCGTGGTGCGGGTGCGCCGGGCGCTGTGATCATCGCGTGATCATCGCGTGATCATGGGCATGCCGTGCCGGATAGAGGCGTGATCATGCTTGTCGGTGCGGTGATCGTTGGTGAATCTACCCGAGGCGGGCGACGTGGTAGCCGCGGGCCTGGTAGGCGGCCGCGCTGCTGACGATCACGCCCTGGCCGGGCGTAGCGGCGTGGATCATGAGGCCGCCGCCGACGTAGACCCCGATGTGTCCGGTGGAGTAGATCACGTCGCCGGGCTGGATGTTGGCCCAGGCGATCTGGGTGCCGGACTGGCCCTGCGCGTAGGCCGTGCGCGGGATGTTGTAGCCGAAGTTGTTGTGGTAGACGTAGTAGATCAGGCCCGAGCAGTCGAACGCGTTGGGGCCCGTGGCGCCGTAGACGTAGGCCTTGCCGACCTGGCTGGCGAACAGGTTGATGATCGCGTTGCCCGGGTTGATGGAGCGGATGTAGGCGACGACGCTGGAAGAGTTCGTGTTGTTCGTGGCGGCGGAGTTGCCGGTGTTGACCGTGGGGGCCGGCCGGGGAGCGGCGACCTTGGTGCCAACCTGCTCGACCTGCGTGACGGGCTGCTTGGTGACGGTCTCGGAGACGAGCGTGCGGGACTCCTCGTCGCCGTCCACCATCGTGACCGACCAGGTCTGGTTCTTGGAACCGTTGACGCCCTGCGTCTGGATCTGCGTCTTGCCCTTGGCTAGCGACGCGTTGACGACCTGCTGCGTGGTGAACGGGACCGGGACGGTCACGGTCTCCTGCGTCGTGGTGACGCGCTGGACGACGATGTTGAGGCCGTCGACGAGCGGCGTGGCCAGATCGGGGCTCACGCGGTCGTTGGAATCGAGCGTGACACCGCGGGCGGCGAGCAGGCTGCCCACCGTGCCGCTGGTGGTCTGCAACGAGGTTGTCTGGCCGTCGGCGGTGATAGAGACGAGCTTGGGCGTGTTGACCACGATGGCGACGCCGTCACCGGTGATCGGGGTGCTCGGGTCTGGGGTGACGGTCAGGCCGGGGTCGGTGAGGCCCAGGTCGTCCAGGACGCCGCCGACGGTCGTGCCGACCGTCCAGAGCTCCTGGCTGTTGCCGTCGATCGTGACGTCGAGCTGGCGTCCGTACAAAACCGTGACGGTCATGCCGTCGGAAAGGTGTGTGGAGGGTGCGGGGGAGACGGCGTCGTGGGCGCCTACCGTGATGTCGTGGCTGCTCAGGAGCGAGGTGACGGTGCCGGAGTTCGTGCGCAGGGCGGTGGGCTGTCCGTTGACGACCAGGGTGACATCGGTCGTTGCGGCGCTGGTGGCGCCGATTCCGGCGAGGCTTGCGAACGCGATGGCGCCCGCAATCCAGGCGATGGCCGAGTTCTTCACGACGTTAGTTCTCCTATACGGTCTGGGCGTGGTGCACATGGGTCGGGCGGGGGCTCGTGTACCCCAGGTGGAGATGTCTGTCAGTCTACCAGTGCCTGAGAAATCGGTAAAGAGATGTGGGCTGATTTCTCAGAATTGGATTGTTGTAAGCGTGCGTTATCTGGAGAGAAGGGTGATATGGATGGATTCTGAGACATCGGCGCGTTGTTGAGTGTCTCACAGATCGGGTGGATGGGTGTGGTGGGCCTGTCGGTGTGCTGGGGATGTTTCACGTGAAACATGGGTGGCGTGGGGGTGCGTGGCCACGGTGAGGTGTGGGGTGCTGGACGTGCGCCCGGCGGGTTTCGTGCGGGGTTACGGATATGTCGTGCGGCATGCCGTGGGGGTCTGTGGTGGCGTG
>WRGV01000173.1 GCA_009787035.1 Propionibacteriaceae bacterium
GATCGGCGCCTCGTCCGGCCTGCTGCGCACGTTCCAGTACATCGGCGCCATCGGCGCGTCCGCCGCCGCCGGCATCTGCTTCGGCACGTCGGCCTCCACCGACGGCGTCCACGAACTGGCCGCGTTCATGCTCGTCATCGCTGCGGTGGGATTCGTCCTCGTCATCGCCGACCGCACCCTGGTAACGACACGCTTCGGCGCAGCCACCGCCCACTGATCGAACCGCCGCCCGGCGCGGCTCTTTTTCTGGCGGACGGTGTCGCACACGAACGTGTGCACGCGGTCGCGGATGAGCTGCTTGGGGCGGTGGCGCCGGCCCACTCGTCCGGCATGATCGGCTGGCCCACGGTCACCGTCATGTGCGGGGGCAGGCGCCGCAGACTAGGAATGACGTCGCACAGGCTCCGGAATTCCAGCGCCGCCCAACACGAACAACCCCCTCCCGCGACGCGCTCGTTGCACATACACTGAGACAGGAACCATCACAGACCCGAGGCCCCCATGGCAACCAGCACCACTTGCTTCATCATCTCCCCGATCGGAGCTGACGGCTCAGAACAGCGCGCCCACGCCGACCGCTGGCTCAACCTGATCGTGCTACCCGCTCTGGCAGTTTCTGGCTTCACCAAGGACAACATTTTCCGAGCCGACTCCTGGACCCAACCGGGCGCCACCATCGCCGACGACATCCTGACCTGGCTCATCGAGGCCGATCTGTGCATCGCCGACCTGTGCGACCTCAACCCCAACGTCATGTACGAGTGCGGCTTCCGGCAGGGACTCGGCAGACCGCTCATCGTCCTCGCCCCCACGGACCAGGCGTTGCCGTTCGACTTGGCCCACCGCCGCGCGCTCTTCTATGNCATGAGCACCCCCGAGANCGTCAACGCCGCGATGAACCGACTCGTCNGNATGATCGGCGCACTCGCGNCCCTTTCATCTCTTGACCCGGAGGAGCATCATGGCTGATGGCTACACNTGTTTCATCATCTCGCCACTAGGTAGCGATAGCTCGCCTGAGCGTGAGCATGCGGATGACTGGTACGACCTCATTGTCCTTCCCGCACTCCAGATGTCCGGGTTTACCGTTGGGAACATTACTCGCGCTGATGATCTGATCATGCCCGGCGCGCCAATCTCCCAAGAAATCATGGATCAACTGGAACAGGCTGATCTATGTATCGCGGATTTCTACGAGAAGAATCCCAACGTGATGTACGAGTGCGGGGTGAGGCAAGGAAATGGCAAGCCCTTCATCGTGCTGACTCCTGGAACGGAAGACTTGCCATTCGATCTCGCACAACGCCGGTCAATCATCTACGACATGGGTGCCCCGCGAACCGTTCGCGCAGCGCAAAAGCGACTCGCCAATATGATTGGCGCACTCGTCCAGGAAGGATTCGTCCGAGATCAAGGACGTGGAACCGTAGCAGGGATTTCGGACAGGCTTCAAAGAATTGAGTCGCAGCTCCAAACGCTGCTCACCACCCATTCCACCGCAGCTCCAACAAACTCATCTACCGCCAGCAGCAGTGTCGACGATGTGCTCGACCACCTTACGCCCGACCAAGCCATTGCATTTAGCGTGCAGTCCAATGACCTATCAGTCGGCGAACGCACTCTCCAACTCATGAACGGCACGTGGCAACCGTCGAAATACCTCACCATGGCGGCGCGCCTGGCAGCCAGAGGTTCCATGGCTGCATTCAACGAGATCCATGCTCGTCTGCCTCAAGTCATCGCCGCCTTGACACCTGACGATATCGAAGCCATCATCGGCGGTTTCATCTCCTTCTGCCAGACCCAGACCGCGACAGCCGAGGATGAAGACTTCGTCGACAGCGTGATCTCTATCGCCGAAACCGCGCTGAACGCTGAACCTGACACCGAAGGCAGCCGGAAACTTCGCGCTTCACTCATGAATCAACGCAGCAGAATGTGGTACGCCCTGGCCCCTGCCAGCGACACGGCTGCGGAAGCCTGGGACCATGCCGTGGAATACCTGCGCAAGGCAATCGATCTGGACCCGGACGACCCACACACCCACTACAACCTCGCCATGATCATGCGTGATCGCGGCGATCTGGAAGCTGCATCGGGCGAGATCGGCCGAGTCTTGGAGATCGACAGCACGATCGCCAAACAGGACGCCGATCATCTGCGGTTGGCCGTCGAGGTCTGGGATGCTCTGGCCGACCCACGTCGCGACGATGCCTTCGCTCAGCTCAAAGTGGTGAATCCATTCCTGGCGCGGATCATTCGTAGCTGAGTTGGCCCATCGAGGTCAGCCCCTGACACGGAAGTGGCGCCCACCTCCAGCGACGGCGGAAACAGGGCATAGGTCTCGCGCAAGAGCGCATCACCTGCTACGCCCTGGCTCCTAATCTTCAGTCTGTCGTCTTCATCATCGGCGGTCGAGAAATGCGCGGTCGCCACAGACCGCCATGCAGACACCCTTGGCGCGATATCTCGGGGAATGTAGACTGGGCCATCAGCTGCACCGATACCACCGAGGTCGTCATAGACGCCCTTCCAGGCACTCTCGAAATCACTATCGTTCGCAAACACCCCACGGGCTGTCGCCATTCTCCGGATACCCTGCAACCCGGACAGGTCGGAATCCCAGCGATAAAACATGGCGCAGCACACCAACCAATTGGCTTCATCCCGATAATCCGATGTGCCCATGAACAGACCGAAACACAGCCGTTCCAGACGATGATCACGTGAAGCAGATCCGCCGAACATGAGACGGGTCAGCGCATGCAGCGACTCTTCATTCAGCGTGATGACGAGCGACTTCAACCCAGCGGCTGCGCCACAGCGCCAGATGAACCCACCCCACAATGGGCGCCAGTTGCTGAAATGACCTGGAGAGAACTCGGAGCGAAATGCCAGGTCTTCGTAGGCCTGCATCAGGCGGGGCCCGGCCATCCAGACAACCTGACCGGGAGCGATCGTCGCCTGCTGCGCCTCGTCGATGAGCCGCACATCATCGCGTTCGGCTGAGCTCATCATCCGAACGCCCTGCGCCGACGTCCAGTGATCGCTGAGCACGAGCCACCAGTCGCCGTCCCGCTCGATCACGGGCAGCATCTTGACGACTCGTCCCTCGTTGCCGCGCACGGGGCCGACCACGCCGATCAGCGGATACGTCGTCACGGCACGGTCACCTCCTGCTTCAGCCATGCTTTGATAATAGGCATCCGGGTAGCGACATCGCCATCGGCCTCGTCAGCCCAAGGTTGAAGGTGCGACAGGAACATCAAAGCCGCATCCCTGTCGCGCGACGACAGATCGCGGGCCTGGGCGAGCTCCACCAGGATCGCCCTGAGACTGGAACGGCTCATGAATGCCGTCACTGGCTCCAGGCCGTCCACAGGAAACTCGTCCTTCGGGACGCGCACCTCCCAGGTCCAGTGCCGGGGGTCGCGATCGTCCTCACACGAGAGCCCGGGCACGGCACCCGCTCGCGGCGCCATGCCGTCGACATAGTCATCGATCGAATCGAACGCGCTTGTCACCCAGGAGGCGAACGCCTCGCCGTAGTCGGCGACAGCATGCGAGTTCTGCGCAACCAGCGCGGCGCGACCGTCCAAGTCCATATCCGGCGGATCGACGGTCAGGTGATGATGGAACAGCCCGCCGGTGTCGAACGGGGAGACCCACCCGGCGCAGTCAGCGGGCGGGTGGAACATGATCACGCAGATGCTGTAGTCAGGCACGCACCGATCGACGTAGAAGTAGACGCAACGCCCCAGGTTGAGACCGTCCTCGGCCATCTTGGTGTTGTCGCCCGTGCTCAGCAGATCATCCCGGTTCGCCATCCGCAGCAGGACGATCCGCTGCCAGGGATCATCACTGCTCGTCACCCGGTCTGTCGTGGCCAGCCCCTGCGTCCAGACGATTCTCATCGGGCGCCCGATCGGCATGCGGGGGTGCCACACGACAGCGCTGCCGCGCTCCAGGGGGTCCAGAACATGTCGGAAGCGTAACAGCATGCCCGCGGGCCGGATGCGGGATTCCACGCATCTGTGGATAACTCACGCAGGCGGCTGGTCGAGCTTGTCCGTCAGCTCGTACCTCACCCAGGCGTAGCTCTTTTTCTGGCGGACGGTGTCGCACATGAACGTGTGCACGCGGTCGCGGATGAGTTGCTTGGGGTCGGCGGCGCCGGCCCACTCGTCCGGCATGATCGGCTGGCCCACGGTCACCGTCATGTGCGGGGGCCGCCAGCGCAGGAACAGGCGGCGCCGGTAGGTCACCACATACCCCAGCGCGGGGCGGTGCGTGCGGACGGGGTACGTGAACGAGTACGGCGTGAAGTCGCGAATGCCGTTGAAATACGGCCATTCGTGACTCTCGGGGAAGATCGCAACCACCGAGCCACGGGCCACGGCGCGATCGAGGGCCTTGCGGAACGAGTCCTTGCCCGCGGGCGTCACGTTGAGCGGCACGCAGCCCAGCATGGGGACGAGGTGGCGGACGAACGGCACCGAGATGGCCGTCGGCCCGGCCACCACATACGCGCGCCGCGGGAACGACAACAGGAACGGGATGAACACGTCCATCCAGTGCGTGTGATTGCCGTACAGATAGCAGCCGCCGGTGCGCCGCACGGCCCGCCGGTTGTGGATCAGCACGCCATGGAACAGCGCCAACACCACCGCCACCGGCGGCACGAGGATGTAGTACAGAAACGCCGCCACCAGCCGCCACCAAAAGTTGCGGTGCACGTAGACGTACTCGTCGTCAGCCAGGTGCACCTTGGTGAAGCGCTTGCTCGCCGAGCCGAAATCGTCGTGCCGTTCGTCCCGGACGACGACCGTCTGCCCGCGTTTCACCGTCCCAGCGCCTCGACCTGGGCGACCACGCGGTCGGCGCCGTCCGGAATCAGATGAGCGGCCTGGTCGGCGCGCATCTGCGCCAGCCGGTCCGGG
>WRGV01000174.1 GCA_009787035.1 Propionibacteriaceae bacterium
AGCAGGCCGGTCAGTGTGGCGTTGTCCAGCGCGGCCAACTGCTCGCGACGGGCGGCGCCCAGCAGGTTCCCCTGCCACAGCGCGTGCAGCAGACCGGCCATGAAGGCGTCGCCCGCACCGACGGTGTCGGCCACCGCGACGTCCGGCGCCGCGATCTGCATGGCCTCGGTCCGGGTGAACGCGACGGTGCCCGCCGCGCCGCGGGTCAGCACGACCAGCGCGGGGCCGGCATCCAGCCAGCTCTGCGCACAGACCAAGGGGTCGGTGTCCGGGTAGAGCCAGGCCAGGTCCTCGTCCGACGCCTTGACGATGTCGGCGTTGGCCACGAACGCGTCGACCAGCGGCAGCACGGCCTCCGGGCTGCCGACGATGGCGGGACGGATGTTCGGGTCGAAGCTGATCGTGGCCCTGCCGCGCAGGCGCCGCACGGCGGCCAGCACGTCGTCGGCTCCGGGGCGCAGCGTCGCCCCGATCGATCCGGTGTGGACCACCAGCGGGGCGGCGTCGTCCGGCAGCACCGGCAGGTGCCAGGAAAGATCGAACACGTACCGCGCCGAGCCGTGCTCGTCGAAGCTGGCCTGGGCGCGTGACGTGTGGGCAGCGCCGTCCGACCCCGCCAGCACGGTCACGTGCGAGGAGGTCAGGTGGTCGCGGATCGCCTGGCCGTGTGGGTCGGGGCCGAACCAGGTGGCCAGCGTCACCGGGTGTCCCAGCCGAGCCAGTCCGACCGCGACGTTCATGGGGGAGCCGCCGGGGTGTTCGGCGGTGCCGGCGCCGTCGGGGACGATGTCGATGAGTGATTCGCCCATCACGAGGGCGAAGGGCGCGGGGTCGGTGTCGTGGGTCATGCGGGTGTCTCCTGTGGTGTGTTCTGGTGGATGGTTGCCCTGATCTGGCCGCGGGAGGTGACCCGGCACGGGATTTCGCCGGATCCCCGGGCCAGCAAGGTGGTGGGGATGATCAGATGGACGGGCGGGGTGTCGTCGCCGTCCAGGCGGGCGAAGAGGCGCTGGGCTGCCAGACGCCCCATGCCCTCCGGATCCTGCGAGACGACCGTCAGCGGGGGGTCGAGCAGGTCGGACAGTTCGATGTCGTCGATGCTGATCAGACCGACCTGGTGCGACAGGCCCAGCTGTTTGAGCACGCGAACCATGCCGATCGTGGCGGCGTTGCGGCTGGCGAAGACGGCCGTGGGCGGGTTGTCGGCGGCGAACAGGCGCCGTCCGGCGCAGACGGCGTCGTCGACCGTGGCGACATCGGTCTGGATCAGCGTCTCGTCGAGCTCCAGCCCGGCCTGGCGCAGCGCGTCCTCGTAGCCCTGACGGCGGTCGCGCGCGGTGCCGATGCTCAGCCTGTCGGTCAGCAGGCCGATGCGGCGGTGCCCGGCGTCGATCAGGTGCTGCGTGGCGGCGGTGGCCGAGGCGACGTTGTTGGACGTGATCGTGTCGGCGGTGATGCCGGACGGCACGCGGTCCAGGTACACGACCGGCCAGCGCGTGCCGAGCAACTCGGCGATGCGGCGGTGGTCGCATGCGGTGGGCGTGATGAGGAAGCCGTCCACATTGCGGGAGGCGAAGGCCTTGACCAGCGTCTCCTCGACGTCGGGCAGCTCCTCGGTCGAGGCGGCGAAGACGGCGACGTGGCGTTCGCGGGCTGCGGCCTCGACGCCCCGGAGGATGCAGGCTGCGAAGGGGTTGTCCACCGCCGACAGCAGCAGCGCGATGGTGTGCGTGGCGCGTCCGGCATGGGCCAGGTTGGCGGCGGTCGCATCGGGCAGATAGCGCAGCGCGTCGATGGCACGCTGCACCTGTGCGCGCGTGGCGTCGGTGACGTTCGGCTCGTCGTTGACCACCCGCGAGACGGTCTTGAGACTCACCCCGGCCAGCGCGGCCACATCCCGCATCGTCGCGCGCCGGTGTCGGTCGTCGGTCACAGGCCTACCTCCCCATGCGGTGACGTTCGCGCTTCCGTGTGCGAACGGATACCCAGAGCATAGTATGACAGCGCTGGACAAGAAAAACGAACATATTCTGGATTATTGCGCATCAATAGGCCTGCGACAAGGGAAAATCGTTACCATTTCGTGACCTTCGATTCATTGACAGCGTTGTCAGCCATTCCTACGCTTGTGGCCATGACAGCGCTGACATCTCCCGCGACACCGGATCGTCCGATCATCTTGTCGATGCGCCATATCACCAAGGTCTTCCCGGGCGTCAAGGCGCTGGATGACGTGCAGCTGGACGTCCGCGAGGGGGACATCCATGCGATCTGCGGCGAGAACGGCGCCGGCAAGTCGACGCTGATGAAGATCCTGTCGGGCGTCTACCCGTACGGCAGCTACGAGGGCGAGATCCTCTTCCGTGGCGAGCCCGTCCGGTTCCGCGACATCAAGGCGTCCGAGGGTGCCGGCATCGTCATCATCCACCAGGAGCTCGCGCTGATCCCCGAGCTGTCGATCATGGAGAACATCTTCTTGGGCAACGAGGTCGTCGCCGGTGGCCTGATCGACTGGACGCAAGCGCGCGGGCGCACCCAGACGCTGCTGGCCCGGGTCGGGCTCGACCTGTCGCCGACCACGCAGATCAAGAACCTCGGCGTCGGGCAGCAGCAGCTGGTCGAGATCGCCAAGGCCCTGAGCAAGGACGTCAAGCTGCTCATCCTGGACGAGCCGACCAGCGCGCTCAACGAGGAGGACGCGGAAAACCTGCTGAACCTGCTGCGCGACCTCCAGGCCCGCGACATCACGAGCATCATGATCTCGCACAAGCTGGACGAGATCGCCGAGGTCTCCGACGCCATCACGATCATCCGCGACGGCCACACGATCGAGAGCTATCCGGTCACGGCGGGCCGGGTGGACGAGGATCGCATCATCCGCGCGATGGTGGGCCGCTCGCTGGAGAACCGCTATCCGCCGCACGAGGCGCACCCCGGAGACGTCGTTTTCGAGGTGCGCGACTGGACGGTCGAGGATCCCAACGTGCCCGGACGGCTCGTGTGCGACCACGTGTCGCTGTTCGCACGCGCCGGCGAGGTCGTGGGTCTGGCCGGGCTGATGGGGGCCGGACGTACCGAGTTCGCCCGGTCGGTGTTCGGCCGCAACTACGGCACATGGCTGGGGGGCGAACTGCTGCTGCGTGGCGTGCCGGTGACGCTGACCAGCGTCGAGCAGGCCATCCGGCACGGCCTGGGGTACGTCCCCGAGGACCGCAAGACGCTCGGCCTGAACCTGCTGGACGACGTCAAGGCCACCGTCGTGTCGGCGGCGCTGAAGAGCTTCTGCAACAAGCTCGGCCTGATCGACCCGATCCGGCGCCGCTCGGTCGCCGAGCGCTACCGTCGCGAGCTGCAGATCAAGACCGCCAGCGTCGACTCCAACGTCAACACGCTGTCGGGCGGCAACCAGCAGAAGGTCGTGCTGGCGAAGTGGCTCGTCCCGACGCCCGACGTGCTGATTCTGGACGAGCCGACACGCGGCATCGACATCGGCGCCAAGTTCGAGATCCACCAGCTCATCCACCAGCTGGCCGCCCAGGGCAAAGCCGTCATCATGATCAGCTCCGAGCTGCCCGAGCTGCTGGGCGCCGCCGACCGCATCTACACCATCTGCGAAGGCCGGGTGACCGGCGTCGAACCGATCGAAACGGCCACGCAGGAGAACCTCATGCGCCTGATGACCACCACCGCTTCCGCGTCCATGGCGTGACGCGCAGCCCGACAAGAAAGAGTTGACCGATGAGCTCACCACAATCCGCAGACTCCTCGCCGCAGCCTGCGGCTTCCGGCCCGATCGCCGCCGTGCCCGGACGCACCGGGTGGCGCGCCGCGGTCAACGCCGTCCTGGGGCAGGACCTCAAGCGCTACACCATGATGGTGGCGCTCGTCGTGCTGCTGGTGTTCTTCCAGTTCGCCACCGCCAAGCACAGCTCCGGCTCGATCGGGTGGGGCAACGGCCAGATGTTCACGTCGTCCAACTTCCAGAACCTGGTCATCGGCAACGCGTACGTGCTGATCCTGGCGCTGGGCATGCTGATGGTGATCGTCATCGGGCAGATCGACCTGTCGGTCGGCTCGGTGGCCGGCTTCATCGGCATGTCGGTGGCCCGGTGCGCGACCGACCTGCACCTGTCGCCGGCGCTGGCCGTGCTGCTCGGCATCGTGTTCGGCGTGGTCATTGGCGCCTGGCAGGGCTTCTGGCTGGCCAAGGTCGGCATCCCGGGCTTCATCACGACGCTGGCCGGCATGATGCTGTTCCGCGGCGCCACCATCTGGCTGTCGCAGTCGGTGTCGATCCCGGTGCCGACCAGCTTCAGCACGTTCAGCTCGGGCTACCTGCCCGAGTGGGGGCCGGACACCGGCATGAACAACTCGACGGTGCTGCTCGGGCTGGTGGTGATCGTCTTGGTCATCGTCGTGCAGGTGCGCTCGCGGGCCCGGCAGCTGCGGGTCACCGGCTCGGCGGATCCGGTGTGGGCGCTGGTCGTGCGGCTGGTCATCGTCTGCGGCATCATCGCCTACGTCGCCCGCATCTTCGCCACCGGGCGCTACGGCACCAGCTTCCCGATCGTCGGCCTGATCGTCGGTGCGCTGATCTTCATCTACGCGATGGTGACCGAGCGCACGCCCTACGGGCGTCACATCTATGCCGTCGGCGGCAACCGGGCGGCGGCCGCGCTGTCCGGGGTCAACGTGTCGCGCACGTACTTCATCACGATGGTCAACATGAGCTTCCTGGCCGCGCTGGCCGGCATCTTGTTCACCGGACGTGCGAGCGCCGCCGGGCCCGACCTGGGCACCGGCTGGGAGTTGGACGCCATCGCGGCCGTCTTCATCGGCGGCGCGGCGGTCACCGGCGGCATCGGCACCGTGGTCGGCACGGTTGTCGGCGCCCTGGTCATGGCCGTGCTGAACAACGGCCTCATGGCACTGGGCGTCA
>WRGV01000175.1 GCA_009787035.1 Propionibacteriaceae bacterium
TACGCGCCCCGATCTGGCCAGAATCGACCCCAAAGGGTCCGTTTCGGCGGTGTGGATGCGGGTGTGTCCCGGGCGGGCGCCGTGGGGCGGTTGCCCGCCCGGATAGTCTGTGGATGCGTCCAGAATTTATCGCTGCGCACGGTTGACCGGTTGCGAGTGAGCGCTCACTCACTTATGCTGTACGGATGCCCAGGGCGCGAAGGATGTTTGCGGACGAACGACGCGCGGCGATCGTCGCCGCAGCGCGCACCATCGTCGCACACCAGGGCGCCACGTTCACGACGCGCGAGGTGGCCGAGGCGGCCGGCATCGCCGAGGGCACGCTGTTCCGCGTGTTTCGTACCAAAGACGACCTGATGGCGGCGGTCGCATCCGACCTGCTCAACCTGCGCCCCATGTGCGACCACCTGGCCGAACTCGCGAAGAGCGACCAGCCGCTGGAGCAGCGCGTCCAGGCCATCCTGGCGATCATCAGCGAGCAGATCACCGGCACGCACTATGTGCAGGCCGTGATCAGCGCCATGTCCAAGGGCCCGGCCACGGCGCTCGACCTGATGGGCCAGGGCGGTGCGCACCACATGGGGAGCGCCCGCCACATGTTCCCGCAGGCCGAGATGGCCCCGGTGCGCGGCCAGTTCATCGAGGCCCGGCACGCGGTCGAAAACGTGCTGGAGCCCTACCGTGACCAACTCGCGATCACGCCGGCGCAGGCGGCCGCCTGGGTCTTGCTCACCGCGCTGGCCACCACGCACCCGTTCCTGTCCCGCGTCACCCAGATCAATGCCGACGAGGCCGCCCAGGTCATCGTCCACGGAATCGTAAAGGAATGATCATCCCGCCATGTTGATGAAAGTCGTAGTCGAACACATCAAACCGTACTGGCAGCTGCTGGTCGGCGTGCTGATCCTCCAGATCATCGGCGCGATCGCGTCGTTGACGCTGCCGAACCTGCAGGCCGACGTGATCAACGACGGCCTGGCGAACGGCAACACCCACTACATCTGGACGCGCGGCGGCGCCATGCTGTGCGTGTCGGCCGTGCAGGTGATCGTGCAGATCATCGCGATCTACTGCGGGGCGCGGGCCGCGATGAGCATGGGGCGCGACATCCGCGGGCATCTGTATGATCACGTGCTCAGCTTCAGTGCCCGTGAGATCAACCACTTCGGCGCGCCGACCTTGATCACCCGCAACACCAACGACGTGCTGCAGGTGCAAAACGTCGTCATGTTCGCGGCGATGCTGCTTGTCACCGCGCCGGTGACGGCGATCGGCGGCGTGATCATGGCGATCCACGAGGGCCCGAAGCTGTCGTGGTTGATCGTGGTCGCCGTGGTGGCGCTGGGCATCGTGATCGGCGTGATCATCTCGCGGCTGCTGCCGCTGTTCCGCCAGCAGCAGACCCGCATCGACGACATCAACCGGGTCATGCGCGAGCAGCTGTCCGGCGTGCGCGTCATCCGCGCCTTCGTCCGCGAGTCGTACGAAGAGCAGCGGTTCGCGATCGCCAACGGCGCGCTGCGCGACGTCGGCATCAAGATCGGCATCACGTTCAGCTTCGCCTTCCCGCTGGTGCAGCTGATCGCGTACGCGTCCAACGTCGGCGTGCTGTGGTTCGGCGCCGGCCAGGTGAGCAACGGCGACATCGCGGTCGGCAACATCACGGCCTTCCTGCAGTACCTCATGCAGATTCTGATGAGCGTGATGATGGCCACGATGATGACGATGTTCATCCCGCGCGCGCAGGTCTGCGCCGGGCGTATCCAGGAGGTGCTCGGCACCGAATCGTCGGTCGAGGCACCGACCAAGACGACGGACTTCCCGCCCGACACCTACTGCCAGGTCGAGTTCCGCGACGTCGAGTTCAGCTATCCGCAGGCCGAGCAGCCCGTGCTCAAGGACATCTCGTTCACCATGCGCCCGGGCACGACCACCGCGATCATCGGCGCGACCGGCGCCGGCAAGACGACGCTGGTCAACCTGATCCCGCGGCTGTACGACACCACGAAGGGCCAGGTGCTGGTGGACGGCGTGGACGTGCGCCAGCTCGACCCGGAGGCGCTGTGGAGCAAGATCGGCCTGGTGCCGCAGAAGGGCTACCTGTTCACCGGCACGGTCGCCAGCAACCTGGAGTACGGCAAGCCCGACGCCACGACCGACGACATGTGGGGCGCGCTGCGCATCGCCCAGGCCGACGACTTCGTCCGCCAGATGGAGGGGCAGCTGGACGCCGAGATCGCGCAGGGCGGCACCAACGTGTCCGGCGGGCAGCGCCAGCGTCTGTCGATCGCCCGCGCGCTGATCAAGATGCCCGAGATCTACATCTTCGACGACGCCTTCTCGGCCCTGGATGTCGCGACCGACGCCAAGCTGCGGTCGGCCCTGGCCACCGACACCGGATCGGCGGCGGTGCTGATCGTCGCGCAGCGCGTGTCGTCCATCAGCCACGCCGACCAGATCCTGGTGCTCGATGAGGGACGCATCGTCGGAACCGGCACGCACACCGAACTGATGCAGACATGTCCCACCTACCGCGAGATCGTGGATTCCCAAGTCAGGGCCGGGGACGAGATGGCCGTGGCGCTGGGTGCGGATCCCAACGCCGTCGCGGACGACGGGGGCGACACCGTGCCCAACAAGACGGTGTTGGCCGACGAGACAGTGACTGACGAGACAGCGAGCGACGAGACAGTGACCGACCAGACAGTGGCGGAGGCCGAGTGATGAGCGACAAGAACACCAGCCCCGCAACCCCGTCCACCATCGTCGAGCACGGCCACAAGCACCACGAGCCGCGCTCCAACCAGAGGACGAAGGCGCAGATCGTGCGCCAGCAGAGCCGCCACCACGGCGGCGGATTCGGCGGCGGCCACGTCGGCACCGGCGAGAAGGCGCTGAACTTCTGGCCGTCGCTGAAGCGCCTGATCGCGCTGCTCATGCCGCAGAAGGTCATGGTCGTGCTGGTGCTGCTGGTCGGCGCCATCGGCGTCGTCGGCAACGTCATCAATCCCAAGCTGATGGTGCACCCGATGAACGAGATCTTCGCCGGGTTCATGTCTGACCAGGTCACCAAGGCCGTCACGGTCCCCGGATCGGGCGTCACGGTCGCGCAGCTGCAGTCGATGAGTGCCGGTCAGTTCCTGCAACAGATGCAGCAGATGGCCTCGACCCCCGGCGCCGATTCGCGGATCACGTCGGCGCTCAAGGTGATCCAGGGCATGGAGACCTATTTCCGTCCCGGCTACGGCATCAACTTCACCTCCATCGGCCACTGGCTGCTGCTGATCGCCGGCATCTACCTGGTGGCGTCCATCCTGACGTTCCTGCAGAGCTTCATGATCACCAAGATGACGCAGCGGGCCGTCTTCCACCTGCGCGAACAGGTCAGCCACAAGCTCGACCGCCTGCCGCTGAAGTACTTCGACAGCCAGCCGCGCGGCGAGCTGCTCAGCCGCGTGACCAACGACATGGACAACATCCAGCAGTCGCTGCAGCAGTCGGTGGCGAGCCTGGTCAACTCGGTGCTGACTCTGATCGGCGCCGCGATCATGATCTTCACGGTCAGCTGGCTGCTGGGGCTGATCACGTTGATCATCGTGCCGCTGTCGGCGACGATCACCATGACGATCGCCAAGCGGGCGCAGAAGCGCTTCATCCGCATGTGGGAGGCCACCGGCGAGCTCAACAGCCAGGTGGAAGAGACCGACACCGGTCACTCGCTGGTCAAGGTCTTCGGCCATCGCGCCGAGGCCGACGCCACGTTCAAGAAGACGAACGACGACCTGTTCCACGCGGCCTTCGGGGCGCAGTTCCTGTCGGGCACCCTGATGCCGATCAACATGTTCGTCGGCAACCTGATCTATGTCGTGATCGCGATCGTCGGGTGCCTGCGCGCCGTCGCCGGCGCCCTGACGCTGGGCGCGGTGACCAGCTCGATCACGTACGCCCGCATGTTCACCCAGCCGATCAGCCAGATCGCCTCGCAGCTGAACACGCTGCAGTCGGGCGTCGCCTCGGCCGAGCGGGTCTTCGAGGTGCTGGACGCCGACGAGCAGACCCCCGACGGCGATGCGCCGCTGCCCGAGCCCGTCCATGGCGCCGTCACGTTCGAGGACGTCGCGTTCTCGTACGACCCCGAGCGCCCGCTGATCACCGATCTGTCGATGAACGTCAAGCCCGGCCAGACGATCGCGATCGTCGGTGAGACCGGCGCCGGCAAGACGACGCTGGTCAACCTGCTGATGCGGTTCTACGACATCCAGGGTGGCCGCATCACGTTCGACGGCGTCGACACCGCCACCGTGGCGCGCGGCGCGCTGCGCAGCGAGTTCGGCATGGTGCTGCAAGACACCTGGCTGTTCCACGGCACGATCCGCGACAACATCGCGTACGGCAAGATCGGCGCGACCGACGAAGAGGTGCACGCCGCCGCGAAGGCGTCGTACGCCGACCGCTTCGTCCATGCGCTGCCCGAGGGCTACGACACCGAGATCGACGACGAGGGCAGCAACGTCTCCGCCGGCGAGAAGCAGCTGCTGACCATCGCGCGTGCGTTCATCGCCGACCCGGCGGTGCTGATTCTGGACGAGGCCACGTCGAGCGTCGACACCCGCACCGAGGTGCTGGTGCAGCAGGCCATGGCCGCGCTGCGCCAGGGCCGCACGTCGTTCGTGATCGCNCACCGCCTGTCGACNATCCGCGACGCCGACATCATCTTGGTGATGGACCACGGCGACATCGTCGAGCAGGGCAACCACGAGGACCTGCTGGCCGCGAACGGGGCGTACGCGCAGTTGTACCGCGCGCAGTTCGCCGCCGGCAAGGAGGACGAGGAAGAGCTTGCGGCCCCTGCCGTCGCCACCAAGCGCCGCGGTGGCATGTTCGGATAGCCCCTCCGGAGTACCTCATGCCAGGGCGGCATTC